>NZ_AUEX01000023.1:0-64205 GCF_000426205.1 Acidovorax sp. JHL-9 | reverse complement strand
GGTCGAGCTTGGAAGGGCTGACCCGCTTGGCGTAGTGCGGCTCGGCCTCGCCCGCGCGCAGGTACTTGCGGATGGTGTTGCGCGAGAGGCCCGTGCGGCGGGCGATCTCTCGGATGGACAGCTGCTCTCGCAGGGCCCAGCGCCTGATGACACTCAGTGTTGCCACGTCTATCACTCCTGGTCTCCTGCTGCTTAAGAAAGCAGCAGGTTAGGGTTAGTACGTGGATCAGATTTAGATGGAAATCCTGGGGGTTAGTGGGTCACTTCTGCGTGGAAATCAACACCCCGCATCATCTGGATGATGGATGAGCTTTCCTCGAACGCAAATGGAAACATCCTCCATTGCGCGATAGAGGCGCCTGCCGAACTCACGCAGGCGGCCGTGCCTTCTGCCATTCATGCGCAGTCGCAATAAATCCGTGCTTCGCGCCGGTTGAGGTTAATTGACCTTCCTCTCAATTTTCTTGTATCCGCGGTCGGCCTCCATGAGGACGCCGATTTGCCCTGCGAGGAGGATCATCGTGCAGGCTCAGAGAACCCACGGATCTTCCATCCAGGGATCGTGCAGCTTGAACGTGCCCTGAAACATCATCTGCCAGCCATAGGTAAAGTGCTGCATTTGATCTACGACGAAAGAGAATCCACCCACCGCAAGTGAAATATATCTAGCGAGGAACTGATTCATGTGGGGCAAGATGATCATGACAGCCCCAGCAGACCGACTCCAGTTCGCTGTACACGACAGAAGGGGAGGGATTGCCGGCTGACAGAAACCTAGCGCATGGTCACAAACTCTTCCGCAGCCGTGGGATGTATAGCAACTGTGTTGTCTAGATCTCGCTTGGTCGCGCCCATCTTCAATGCCACCGCGAACCCTTGGAGGATTTCGTCCATGCCAAAGCCAATGCCGTGGATGCCCACGATCCGCTCATCCGCTCCCACGCAGACGAGCTTCATGCGTGAAGGTTGACGGTGGCGGGTCACCGCCGAATACATCGCGGTGAACGCGGACTGATAGACCTTCACGGCGTCATCGCCGTACTTCAACCGGGCTTCGGGTTCGGTCAATCCCACGGTTCCGATGGGTGGGTGGCTGAACACCACCGTGGGGACGTTCTTGTAGTCCAGATGCTCGTCGGGCTTGTTGTTGAACAGGCGTTCGGACAGACGGCGCCCGGCTGCCACGGCCACGGGCGTCAGTTCCACCAGTCCTGTCACGTCGCCAACGGCATAGACACCAGGCACAGTGGTGTTCTGGTATTTGTCCACCTGCACATAGCCGTTGGTGTCGATCATGACGCCGGCAGCCTCCAAGTTCAGCCCCTCGATGTGCGGCTCGCGGCCCACGGCCCAGACGATGCAGTCGGTCGTATGGGTCTGGCCGTCTTCGAGTTCCAGCGTCAGGCTGCCGTCCGCGTGCTTGTGGACGGCCTTGGGAACCGCATGGGTGTGCAGCGTTGGCCCCTCCGCTTGCATCACTTCCACCAGGGTATCGGTGAGCAGCGGATCGAGATAGCGCA
Source organism: Acidovorax sp. JHL-9 (assembly GCF_000426205.1). Taxonomy (NCBI): domain Bacteria; kingdom Pseudomonadati; phylum Pseudomonadota; class Betaproteobacteria; order Burkholderiales; family Comamonadaceae; genus Acidovorax; species Acidovorax sp. JHL-9. The sequence goes on along the minus strand of NZ_AUEX01000023.1, from coordinate 62,685 downwards.
TCGGCGCATGCTTGCGCACGAACAAGTGCGTTTGCGCGCCAAGGGCGTTCAGCACGCCTGCCAATTCGACGGCGATGTAGCCCCCGCCAACGACTGCCGCCCGCCGAGGCATCTCCGGCAGGGCAAAGAAGCCGTCCGAATCGATGCCATGCTGCGCGCCGGGAATATCCGGGCGCAAAGGGCGCCCACCCGTCGCGATGAGGATATGGTCGGCTGTCATCCGCTCGCCTCCGGCCTCGATAGTGTGGGCATCGACAAAGCGGCCAAAGCCGGCGATCACGTCCACCTTGTTCCGATTCAGGCCGGTCTCATACGACCCATGGATGCGCTCGATGTAGGCGCTGCGGTTTTTCACCAGCGTGGCCCAGTCGAAGCGGCTTACCGTCGTGTCGAACCCATAGTCCGGGCCATAGTGGTGGATGGCTTCCGCGACATGCGCCGCATACCACATGACTTTCTTGGGAACGCAGCCCACGTTGACGCACGTGCCCCCAATCTCGCCCGCCTCGATCAAGGCGCATTTCTTCCCGTACATGGCGGCCCTGTTGACCGACGCAATGCCGCCGCTGCCGCCGCCAATGGCGATGTAGTCGTAGTGTTTCATCAAAAGTCCTTCAAGTTTCTATGCCTGTGCCGCCGTGCGCGTCGCGCGCGTCGTCAGCGCAACCCCAAGCAGAACCAGGATGGCAGCCACGGCGCTTTTGGCCGACAGCGTTTCACCCAGCACTAGAACGCCGAGCACGGCGCTCAGTACGGGCACTGAAAGTTGCACCGTTCCAGCGGTGATCGCCGCCATGCGCACGCGCACCCAGTACCAGACGACATACCCGAGTGCGGAAGTCACCCCTCCCGACAATGCTGCATAGAGCATCCCGGTCGGGTCGTAGTGAAGCTCATGCCGCCAAAGCCACAATAGCGTCAGCGCCAGTGGCGCCGCCAGAAGAAAGCTGTTCGCTGTACCCAGAACCGGCGAACCATCCGTGCGGCTCACCAGCGAGAAACCGCCCCAGGCAAGGCCGGCCACTACCATGAGAGTGGCGTCGCCCAGCGGCGGAGCGGCATCCGAGGGGGAGAGAAAGACGATCAGGCCAGCCAGGGCCAGCGCCACGCCCCACAGGTTGGTTTTTTCGCCGCGGGCGTAGCCAAAGCCGATCATCAGCAACTGCGCCGAAGCAAACAGCACCAGCGCCCCCGCGCCCGTGTCCATGCCGCGGTAGGCGAAGGAGAACGCGGCCGCATAGACGAACAGCAACGTGGCCGACAGCAACCCATGTGAGGACACGCCCGGACGCTGCCGCTTCATTCCGATGATGATTGCCAACGTCAGCGCACCCGCCATCAGCCTGCCAGCCGCGAAGGTGGCCGGGTCGATGGGCGTGGTCCGCAAGGCCATCCGCGTGAACAGTGAGTTCGCCGCGAACGCCAGCATCGTGATGACTGTGACCGCAGCCAGCCACCATGTGCCCTGTTGTGCGCTCGTGTTCCTGGCAAAGCCGGACTCGTTCTTCTTTGTCTCCATGCTCCCCTCTAGCCAACGTCACTGCGGCAAGAAGCCAATCACACTTTCAAAACGTGCAACCGTCAATGCCGCAGCTCAATCCGTCATTCGCATTCATAGGTTACCACGCTGCCGCCGCCAGCCATCACCATGCGTGCTGACTCCATGCCAATGCCACTGGTACCGCCGATTGCTAGCAGCTTCCTGCCTTTGAATTGACCGCTCATATGAAAGCCTCTCTAGTGCCTGCTCAGCGCAGGACTTGATTGAATGAAAACCGGAGCTGTCAATCCAGCCTTCCTCGGCCAGCGCACCGCTCCTCGCAAAAAACATCAAACCACGTCACCGAAACATCCCCAGAAAAACTATTGGTAAGAGACGTCGGCTAGCAGGCACTCACCAAGCGAAGGCCCCTGCATAGCTTGTATTGTTCTGGGGTTCCTATTTGGTGGCAAACGAGATAAAGTGTTCAATTGATAAAGAAAATATTTATCTAAATGAAGTTACCTGTTCATCTGAATGCCCTGCGCGCGTTTGAGGCCAGCGCCCGTCACCAGAGCTTTGCGGCAGCGGCCACCGAACTGAACGTGACGCCAGCCGCCGTCGGACAGCTCGTGCGGACACTGGAGGATTGGCTGGAGACTCCTTTGTTCGTGCGAGGCACCAAGGGGAGAACACGGCTAGTTCTCACTGACACGGCGGAGCGCGCGTTACCCGATATTCGGGCTGGCTTCGACAGATTGGCGGCGGGGATGGAGCGTTTGCTCGAGGGTTCAGCTAGCGGGGTACTCACCGTAGCGGTTAGCATTTCGTGATTGGCTGCTGAACGAGGCGGCTTTACAGAGCAGGCCGTTCAGGTAGAAGCGCGGCTGACGGACTTCTCCTCGACGCCCAGTCTGCCGGTCGCTATTTCTGGATACAGAGTGCTGCGACGCTCTGACCCTAAACTTGCTGCGTAGCGCTTGCGCGAGCCGAGCAGCTCGTCGCCACTGATCTAGCCCCTGAGAAAACGCTGCTTCTTGCTGGCCTGCTGTTCGACGTTAAAGAGTATGCGAAGTCTTCGCTGCTGTATGAGAAGGTAGTACGTCCCGGTCAGCTCAGTGTATTGCACGCTCGGCTGCTCCACGCGTACATCCGGACGGGCAGCGGTGCGCATGTTGTCGTAGATGCCGCGCCTGGGCACACCACCCAGGACCACGAACGCATGGTTGTGGGCATCGAACAGCATCTCGTGCGTCTGCAGCGGATAGGCGCGCAGGTAGAACGCTCGGCTGTGACTGAGCTTGAAGTGGGCTACCTGCAGCTTGGTGCGCACGCCGGCGAGAACAGCCCAGTCCTCGCTCCAGTCGAATTGGAACGCCTCGCCGGGGCCGAAGGCCAACGGCACAAAGGTGCCGCGGCCGGTGGTCTGCTGGGCCACCAGGCGTTGTTCTTGCCAGAGGCGGGCAAAGGCCGCGACCCGGTTGTACGAGCCGGTATAGCCCAGCGCCTGCAGATCGGCATACATCTGCTTGACGGTACGCCGTTGCTTGCGGGATCGGCCAGCTTCCGTCTTGAGCCAGCCGGCGAGCTTCAAGGCAAAGGGGTCGAGCTTGGAAGGGCTGACCCGCTTGGCGTAGTGCGGCTCGGCCTCGCCTGCGCGCAGGTACTTACGGATGGTGTTGCGCGAGAGGCCCGTGCGGCGGGCGATCTCCCTGATGGACAGCTGCTCTCGCAGGGCCCAGCGCCTGATTGGTACTCCTCTCGAGCAGGATGAGTGTCACACTGGTGTCGCCTCATGTCTATCCTGTTCAGATCGACAGCCTACATTGCGCATCACCCCGCTTGTAGCCTTGACCGCCTTGCCCATGTCGGCCTTGGCTTTCGCCAACGTCAACGTGCCCCGGTTCGCGCACTGGATGATGGTCTTGCGTGAGGGCTGATCATCGAATGGCTCGATACCCGAGATGTCCCGCCCTTGGTCGCCTCCCGATTGACCGTGCCAGATCAGGTCACGCCAGCCAGCGCGCACTTGATACGCAAAGACCAAGCGCTCAAACTGGATGCCGCTGTAGTCCTCCAAATGAATCGGAGAAACCGTTACCGTCGCCATGCTCTCCCCCCTCTTCCCTCGGCTATTTGTCTTCAGTACGCCTCACTACGCTCCTGAGAGTTTCCGCGATAGCCCATGAAAGACACGATATCGTCACGCGGCGGCAATCCATGCATCGCCGAACAATCACGGAGTTCGACATGGAGAATAACCCGTTAGGAAAAATCGACCTGGACACGGACCTGGCGATGCGCCCGCAACCGGCATCCCTCCCCTTGCCAGGCTCGAACGCCTACGGGGATCTTCCGCAGTTCCCCAAACACAGCGCTCTGCCATTTCGGCGCACCATCCGCCGCCACGAGCTGCGTCAGATCGTCCCCCTGGCCGAAACGACGATCTACGAAATGGAGCGCCGCGGCGAGTTTCCGCGGCGCTTCAATCTGACGCCACGCTGCGTGGTGTGGGACCTGGCCGAGGTGGAGGCCTGGATCGAGAAGCGCAAGCAAGCCCCTCGCGTCATCGCCGGCAAGCCGGATGTCCACCTACGAAAAACCCGCCCTGTTCGGGCGGGTTCCAATCAAAGATGAGGCTGGCGGCAGCCTCATCCAACGAGAGCTTCCAACCCCTTGGCAGCCGAACCCGATAGCCGCTGCCCTTCCTTGGCAACATTGACCTGGAGAGCCGCGCGCGCCACCTCCAGAACGTCCAAAGCCAGCGAGTAGCTGCCCTTGGCCTGCAACCAAGCCAGCACATCCGCCAAGTGCCAGATCGACGCACTGCCCTCATGCACAGGCGCAGGGAAGCTGCACGGATGGGCCAGCATCAGCTTGCGCATGTTCTGCCGCGACACGCCCACGATGTCGGCCACATCGGTCAGCCCGACCAAATCCGGCGCGACCTCGATCAGCCTGGCTGACGGTATGGCGCACCGCACGTCGGCCAGCGCGCTGCGCACCGCCGCGTCCGCCCTGTCCGCCTCGCGGGTGAACTCCAGCGCGAGCCGCCCCGGCTGCCCGGTGCCGACGAGGGCATCGTCGCAGCCGGCCTCGCCCAAGCGCTCGACCAGCGCATCCGCGTCACGGTCATCATCGGCAAGCTGATATTTCAGGGTGAAGGTGTATTCCATCGCGCTATTCCTCGGCACCGTCGGCCGCCTCCTGCTGCTTGCGGTGCGTCGTGCAGTTGTCCACGACGCGCCGCAAAGCGCGTGCGTGGTTCCCTGGGTTCTTCGGCGTGCTCCACACACTGGTGATGCAAAACTCGCCGCAGCGGCACTCGGCGTCGTTGTACGGACAGTAAATCCGCCCCCAGGCGTGGCTGCCGCCGACTTCCACACGCCAACCCTGCCCTTCGGCATGCCTAAGTGCTTCCTCGATCTCTTTCTTCGGATGAGAGGAACGGGCCATCAACAGTCTCCAGTATGGGGATGATTGGCCAGGTTGTCAAGTGACAACCTGGCCGCCGCTTCAGGCCATTGCAGTCAACACCGGCACGACGACGTTGTCTGGCATCAGCTTCGGCAAGTAGGTCTGCCCGTCGATCCAGGCATCGACCATGCTGGCCCACTCCTGCAGCATGTGGCGCCGCTGGTCGGCGTACTCGGCCTTGTTGTAGATCGAGCGCGAGGAACGCCCCTCCTCGTGCGCAAGGCACTTCTCGATCCAGTCGCGGTTGAACCCGATCTCGTTGAGCAGCGTCGAGCCCGTGCGGCGCAGATCGTGGACGGTGAACGGCTCCAGCGGCAGGCCTGCAGCCTTGGCCCGCTGCGCCACGATCTGCGTGACCCGGTTGAGGGTCGCGTGGGACATGCAACGGTCGGAGTCGTAGCGCGACGGCAGCACGAACTTCGATCCGGCCGCGCAGGTGTGCAGCGCCACCAGAATGTCGAGCGCCTGGCGCGACAGGTAGACCACATGCGGATTACGCCCCTTCATCCGCTGCTTCGGAATGGTCCAGGTCGCGTTCTCGAAATCGACCTCGTCCCAGGTGGCCTCGATCAACTCGCTCTTGCGCACCAGCGTCAACAGGATCATGCGTAGCGCCAGACGGATGGTCGGATACGTGGCTACCGACTCCATCTGCCGCGACATCAGGCGGATCTCCAGCGGCGACAAGGCACGGTCCTTCGGTACGAAGGTCGCAATCGAGGCTGCGCCTACATCGGCCGCCGGGTTTTCCACCTTCTCCCCATGCAGGATGGCAAAGGCATAGACCTGCTTCACGATGTCGCGGACGTGCACCGCAGTGGCTGGTGCCCCGCGCCCCTTCACCTTGCCGCACAAGGCGCGCAAGTCGTCGGCGGTGATTTCGTTGAGCAGGCGGTTCTGGAAGGCCGGCAGGATGTCCCGATCGACGATGCTCTTGCGCATCGCTCGCGTGCTGTCGGCCATCCTGGCGCCGGCCAGCCATTGGGCGGTCATGTCGCCAAAGTTCTTGGCGGCGGTCAGGCGGCGCTTCTCGCGCTGCTTCTCATACGCCGGTGACTTGCCCTGGGCGACGGCCTTCTTGGCATCCAGCAGCTTTTCGCGGGCCATCGCCAGCGAAATGCCGGACGGCCCGTAGCGGCCAATGGTCAGGGTCTCGCGGCGGCCGTTGAGACGGTAATCGAAGCGGAAGGTGACGGTACCGGTGGGCGATACCGTCACGTACATTCCATCCCGGTCAGAAGCCTTATAAGTCAAGGACTTAGGCTTCAAATTGCGCAGTGCGGTGTCGGTAAGCATCGAGGTTTTTCCTCCTGTTTATGACGGCTTTTACCGTCAGGGGTCAGGAGACCTGCTGATGCCCGGAAAGCCGCATGAAACAAGCTTTCCAGAGGAGTGTTTTACCGTCAAAGACCGATTTGGCCTCGATAGTCAACAAGGAGGTCTTAATCCGGCCTCCGGTTTCTACCGTCACCTCTACCGTCAATCCGTTTCGCTGCCCGGCGATAGCCGCCGATAGCTGCCGTGACGTATTTCCTTTGAAATCAACACGTTACGTCGGATTCTCGATAGGTGGCGATAGTCCCCGAAGGACCTGATTTCACTCCCACTCGATTATCTATAAGCATAAAAACTCTTTTAATATCAACGACTTAATAATGGCAAGCCAATTGATGCCATGAAAAATACCATCCTTAGATCAAGAGGATGAACACTGCCTGCGCTGGTGCCGGGCAATGGCCTCTTCCAGAGTCTCCCCGGGCTGCCATCCGTACAGGTCGCGGATGCTCTTCGTTCTGGCATGGCCGGGGGGCTTGAACTCGTAGCCGGCAGCGGCCATCTCGGCGGCTATGTCCTCGGTGATGAAGAACGGTTCATTTTCTTCGTGCAGTTTCATGCTGACACCCTAGCGACGATCTAAAAACCAGAAGCCTATCCACCTCCGACCCAGCCGATCAGTCAAGATCTTCCGGCCGGCTCCAGCACACTGGGACGCGCCACAATAGCCTTGAACAGATTGCCGGCCCGATCATCGATGAGTTCGATCTGCGGCCATGCCCGCAGTGAGCGCAGCAGGCCGCTACCCAATCCGCGATAAGGGAGGAGCTTGGCGGCAAAGGACGCCAGGATGGGGTTGCGCATATTTGAGTTGCCGGCCTTGATGTTCTCGATCGTTAGGTTGTTAGGTAGGGGTCGTCTCAGAAAACGGAAAATAAAGCACGCTAAGGCATAGCCGAACCTGCCAAGCTTGCTCCACCCTGTAGTGACGCGATCAGCGGGCAGGAAACGTTCCCCCTTCGCGCATGGCAGGCGCACACCAACTCAGACAGCACGGCCTCCATGCGCGCCAGGTCAGCCATTTTCTCGCGCACGTCCTTGAGCTTGTGCTCGGCCAGACTGCTGGCTTCCTCGCAATGGGTGCCATCCTCCAGCCGCAGCAGCTCGGCGATCTCATCCAGGCTGAAGCCCAGCCGCTGGGCTGATTTCACGAAGCGCACCCGCGTTACATCCGCCTCGCCATAGCGGCGGATGCTGCCATAGGGCTTGTCAGGCTCCAGCAACAAGCCCTTGCGCTGATAGAAACGGATGGTCTCCACATTGACCCCGGCCGCCTTGGCGAAAACGCCAATGGTCAGGTTCTCCAAATTGTTTTCCATATCGCTTGACTCCGTACATGAGTACGGAAGTAAGGTTACGCTATCCAATTTCAATTCGAAAGGACAAGCGCATGTCTGAACCAAAAACCGGGCGCGGCGCGCTCTTCACTGGAGGGCTTGCCGCCATCCTCGCCTCGGCTTGCTGCCTCGGGCCGTTGGTTCTGATCGCCTTGGGGTTCAGCGGCGCTTGGATCGGCAACTTGGCGGTGTTGGAACCCTATCGCCCCATCTTTATCGGCGTGGCGCTGGTGGCGTTGTTCTTCGCCTGGCGGCGCATCTACCGGCAGGCAGCGGCCTGCAAACCGGGTGAGGTCTGCGCGATTCCCCAAGTGCGAGCTACTTACAAGCTCATTTTCTGGATCGTGGCCGCGCTGGTTCTGGTCGCGCTCGGATTTCCCTACGTCATGCCATTTTTCTACTGATCGGAGTTCACCATGAAGAAACTGTTTGCCTCCCTCGCCCTCGCCGCCGTTGTTGCCCCCGTCTGGGCCGCCACCCAGACCGTCACGCTGTCCGTACCGGGCATGACCTGCTCCGCCTGCCCGATCACTGTCAAGAAGGCGATTTCCAAGGTCGAAGGCGTCAGCAAAGTTGACGTGACTTTCGAGACACGCCAAGCGGTCGTCACCTTCGACGATGCCAAGACCAGCGTGCAGAAGCTGACCAAGGCAACCGCAGACGCGGGCTATCCGTCCAGCGTCAAGCAGTGAGTCACTGAAAACGGCACCGCAGCACAACGGACGTCATTGTCTGGCGCCACAAACGATAAAGGATCTGTTGCATGACCCATCTAAAAATCACCGGCATGACTTGCGACTCGTGCGCGGCGCACGTCAAGGAAGCGCTGGAAAAAGTGCCAGGCGTGCAGTCGGCGCTGGTGTCCTATCCGAAGGGCACAGCGCAACTCGCCATCGTGCCGGGCACATCGCCGGACGCGCTGACTGCCGCCGTGGCCGGACTGGGCTACAAGGCAACGCTAGCCGATGCGCCACTGGCGGACAACCGCGTCGGACTGCTCGACAAGGTGCGGGGATGGATGGCCGCCGCCGAAAAGCACAGTGGCAACGAGCCCCCGGTGCAGGTAGCGGTCATTGGCAGCGGTGGAGCCGCGATGGCGGCGGCGCTGAAAGCCGTCGAGCAAGGCGCGCAGGTCACGCTGATCGAGCGCGGCACCATCGGCGGCACCTGCGTCAATGTCGGCTGTGTGCCGTCCAAGATCATGATCCGCGCCGCCCACATCGCCCATCTGCGCCGGGAAAGCCCGTTCGATGGCGGTATTGCGGCAACTGTGCCTACGATTGACCGCAGTAAGCTGCTGGCCCAGCAGCAGGCCCGCGTCGACGAACTGCGGCACGCCAAGTACGAAGGCATCCTGGGCGGTAATCCGGCCATCACCGTTGTGCACGGTGAGGCGCGCTTCAAGGACGACCAGAGCCTTACCGTCCGTTTGAACGAGGGTGGCGAGCGCGTCGTGATGTTCGACCGCTGCCTGGTCGCCACGGGTGCCAGCCCGGCGGTCCCGCCGATTCCGGGCTTGAAAGAGTCACCCTACTGGACTTCCACCGAGGCCCTGGCGAGCGACACCATTCCCGAACGCCTTGCCGTAATCGGCTCGTCGGTGGTGGCGCTGGAGCTGGCGCAAGCCTTTGCCCGGCTGGGCAGCAAGGTCACGGTCCTGGCGCGCAATACCTTGTTCTTCCGTGAAGACCCGGCCATCGGCGAGGCGGTGACAGCCGCTTTCCGTGCCGAGGGCATCGAGGTGCTGGAGCACACGCAAGCCAGCCAGGTCGCCCATATGGACGGTGAATTCGTGCTGACCACCACGCACGGTGAATTGCGCGCCGACAAACTGCTGGTTGCCACCGGTCGGACACCGAACACGCGCAGCCTCGCGCTGGACGCAGCGGGGGTCACTGTCAATGCGCAAGGTGCCATCGCCATCGACCAAGGCATGCGCACGAGCAACCCGAACATCTACGCGGCCGGCGACTGCACCGACCAGCCGCAGTTCGTCTATGTGGCGGCAGCGGCCGGCACCCGTGCCGCGATCAACATGACCGGCGGCGATGCGGCGCTCGACCTGACCGCAATGCCGGCCGTGGTGTTCACCGATCCGCAAGTGGCGACCGTGGGCTACAGCGAGGCGGAAGCCCACCACGACGGGATCGAGACCGACAGCCGCACCTTGACCTTGGACAACGTGCCGCGTGCGCTCGCCAACTTCGACACACGCGGCTTCATCAAGTTGGTTATCGAGGAAGGCAGCCATCGGCTGATCGGCGTACAGGCGGTCGCGCCGGAAGCGGGTGAACTGATCCAGACGGCGGCTCTGGCCATTCGCAACCGCATGACGGTGCAGGAACTGGCCGACCAGTTGTTCCCCTACCTGACGATGGTCGAGGGGTTGAAGCTCGCGGCGCAGACCTTCAACAAGGATGTGAAGCAGCTTTCCTGCTGCGCCGGGTGAGAAAAAGGAGGTGTTCAATGAACGCCTACACGGTGTCCCGGCTGGCTCTTGATGCCGGGGTGAGCGTGCATATCGTGCGCGACTACCTGCTGCGCGGATTGCTGCGCCCGGTGGCGTGCACACCAGGCGGCTACGGCTTGTTCGATGACGCCGCCTTGCAACGGCTGTGCTTCGTGCGGGCGGCCTTCGAGGCGGGCATCGGCCTCGACGCGCTGGCGCGGCTGTGCCGGGCGCTGGATGCGGCGGACGGCGACGAAGCGGCCGCGCAGCTTGCCCTGCTGCGTCAGTTCGTCGAGCGTCGGCGCGAAGCGTTGGCCGATCTGGAAGTGCAGTTGGCCACCCTGCCGACCGAGCCGGCACAGCACGCGGAGAGTCTGCCATGAACAACCCCGAGCGCTTGCCGTCCGAGACGCACAAACCGATCACCGGCTACCTGTGGGGCGGACTGGCTGTGCTGACTTGCCCCTGCCACCTGCCCATCCTCGCTGTCGTGCTGGCCGGCACAACCGCCGGTGCTTTCCTCGGCGAGCATTGGGTCATCGCGGCGCTCGGTTTGACCGGCCTGTTCCTTCTGTCCCTGTCGCGGGCGTTGCGGGCATTCAGGGAAAGAGAATGAGCGCTTTCCGGCCGGATGGATGGACGACGCCGGAACTGGCCCAAGCGGTCGAGCGCGGGCAGCTTGAACTGCACTACCAGCCCGTCGTCGATCTGCGCAGTGGTGGGATTGTCGGCGCGGAAGCCCTGTTGCGCTGGCGTCATCCGACGCTTGGACTATTGCCACCGGGCCAGTTCCTGCCCGTGGTCGAATCGTCCGGCCTGATGCCTGAAATCGGCGCTTGGGTGCTGGGCGAAGCCTGCCGCCAGATGCGTGACTGGCGAATGCTGGCATGGCGACCGTTCCGGCTGGCCGTCAATGTTTCGGCGAGCCAAGTGGGACCGGACTTCGACGGGTGGGTAAAGGGCGTGCTGGCTGATGCCGAGTTGCCCGCCGAGTATCTCGAAATCGAGCTGACCGAATCGGTCGCGTTTGGTGATCCGGCGATCTTCCCCGCCCTGGACGCCTTGCGGCAGATCGGTGTGCGCTTCGCCGCCGATGACTTCGGGACGGGGTATTCCTGTCTGCAACATCTGAAGTGCTGCCCAATCAGCACGCTCAAGATCGACCAATCGTTTGTCGCCGGGCTCGCCAACGACCGCCGCGACCAAACCATCGTGCACACCGTGATTCAGCTTGCGCACGGGCTGGGCATGGATGTGGTGGCTGAAGGCGTGGAAACATCGGCGAGTCTTGATCTATTGCGACAAGCGGACTGCGACACAGGACAAGGCTTCCTGTTCGCGAAGCCAATGCCGGCGGCGGCATTCGCCGTCTTCGTCAGTCAATGGAGGGGTGCCACCATGAATGCAAGTGACTCGACCACCACCAGTTGCTGCGTGTGCTGCAAGGAAATCCCGCTCGATGCCGCCTTCACCCCGGAAGGCGCGGAATACGTCGAGCACTTCTGCGGGTTGGAGTGTTATCAACGCTTCGAAGCGCGTGCCAAGACAGGGAACGAAACCGATGCCGATCCGAACGCCTGCGACTCGCTACCGTCAGATTGAGGCATACCCTAACGCAACGTCAGGGAAGAGACTGTAATCACGTCAGAATAGAGTCCAATATGAAATTTATTGACACAATCAGTCAAGAGTAATAGATTTCACTCTGACACATTACCCTTGGAGACACTTTGTACGGTCAACGCATCGGCTACGTTCGCGTCAGCAGCTTCGACCAGAACCCGGAACGGCAATTGGAAGGGGTTCAGGTGGCGCGGGTGTTCACCGACAAGGCATCCGGCAAGGACACCCAGCGTCCCGAGCTGGAAAGGCTGCTCGCCTTCGTGCGCGAAAGCGACACCGTGGTGGTGCACAGCATGGATCGCCTGGCACGCAACCTGGATGACTTGCGCCGCATCGTGCAGGGCCTGACCAAGCGCGGGGTACGCATCGAATTCGTCAAGGAAAGCCTGGCCTTCACTGGCGAGGATTCGCCGATGGCGAATTTGATGCTGTCGGTGATGGGCGCGTTTGCCGAGTTCGAGCGGGCCTTGATCCGCGAGCGGCAGCGCGAAGGAATCGCGCTGGCCCGGCAGCGGGGTGCGTACCGGGGCCGCAAAAAGTCACTGAACGATGAGCAGATTGCCGAACTGAAACGGCGCGTCGCGGCGGGCGAGCAAAAGGCCCTGATCGCCCGCGACTTCGGCATTAGCCGTGAAACCTTGTACCAGTACCTGCGCGAGTCCTGAGCATGCCGCGTCGTTCCATTCTGTCCGCCACCGAGCGACAAAGCCTGCTGGCATTGCCCGATGTCAAAGACGATCTGATCCGATACTACACGTTCAGCGACACCGACCTGTCGGTGATTCGTCAGCGGCGCGGGCCTGCGAATCGGCTGGGCTTCGCCATTCAGCTTTGCTACCTGCGATTCCCCGGCGTCATCCTGGGCGTTGATGAGCCGCCGTTTCCGCCCTTGCTGCGCATCGTGGCGTCGCAACTCAAAGTGCCGGTCGAAAGCTGGGACGACTACGCGCAGCGGGAGCAGACCCGGCGCGAGCACCTGGTCGAACTGCAAACGGTGTTCGGCTTCCAGCCGTTCACCGTGAGTCACTACCGGCAGGCTGTCCACACGCTGACTGAGCTGGCTATGCAAACCGACAAGGGCATCGTCCTGGCCAACGCCTTGATTGAGCATCTACGGCGGCAGTCGATCATCCTGCCCGCGCTCAACGCCATCGAGCGCGCCAGTGCCGAGGCCATCACCCGCGCCAATCGGCGCATCTACGAAGCCCTGTCCGAGCCGTTGTCGAGCGGGCACCGGCATCGCCTGGATGAACTGTTGAAGCGCCGCGACAACGGCAAGACCACCTGGCTGGCATGGCTGCGGCAATCACCGGCCAAGCCGAATTCCCGCTACATGCTGGAACACATCGAACGTCTCAAAGCCTGGCAGGCGCTCAACCTGCCTACCGGCATCGAGCGGCTGGTTCATCAAAACCGGCTGCTCAAGATCGCCCGCGAGGGTGGCCAGATGACGCCCGCCGACTTGGCCAAGTTCGAGCCACAGCGACGTTACGCCACCCTCATGGCGCTGGCCATCGAGGGCATGGCTACTGTTACCGACGAAATCATCGACCTGCACGACCGCATCCTGGGCAAGCTGTTCAACGCCGCCAAGAATAAGCATCAGCAGCAGTTCCAGGCGTCCGGCAAGGCCATCAATGCCAAGGTGCGTTTGTACGGGCGCATCGGCCAGGCGCTGATCGACGCCAAGCAGGCGGGCCGCGATCCGTTCGCCGCCATCGAGGCCGTCATTTCCTGGGACGCTTTCGCCGAGAGCGTCACCGAGGCGCAGAAGCTCGCCCAGCCCGATGATTTCGACTTCCTGCACCGCATCGGCGAGAGTTACGCCACATTGCGCCGCTACGCGCCGGAATTCCTCGACGTGCTCAAGCTGCGAGCAGCGCCCGCCGCCAAGGACGTGCTCGACGCCATCGAGGTGCTGCGCGGCATGAACATCGACAACACCCGCAAGGTGCCCGCTGATGCACCGACCAACTTCATCAAGCCGCGCTGGCAGAAGCTGGTGATGACCGACGCCGGCATCGACCGACGCTATTACGAGTTGTGCGCACTGTCGGAACTTAAGAACGCGTTGCGCTCGGGCGACATCTGGGTACAGGGTTCACGTCAGTTCAAGGACTTCGAGGACTACCTGGTGCCACCCGAGAAGTTCGCCAGCCTCAAGCAGTCCAGCGAATTGCCGCTGGCCGTGGCCACCGATTGCGACCAGTACCTGAGCGAGCGCTTGGAGTTGCTGGAAGCGCAACTTGCCACGGTCAATCGCATGGCGGCGGCCAACGAGCTGCCGGACGCCATCATCACCGAATCGGGCTTGAAGATCACGCCGCTGGATGCTGCGGTGCCCGACACCGCGCAGGCATTGATCGACCAGACGGCCATGATTCTGCCGCACGTCAAGATTACCGAGCTGCTGATGGAGGTCGATGAGTGGACGGGCTTCACCCGCCACTTCACGCACCTGAAATCCGGCGACCTCGCCAAAGACAAAAATCTGCTGCTGACTACGATCCTGGCCGACGCGATCAACCTGGGCCTGACCAAAATGGCCGAATCTTGCCCCGGTACGACTTACGCCAAGCTCGCCTGGCTGCAAGCCTGGCATACCCGCGATGAAACCTATTCGATGGCGCTGGCCGAACTGGTCAACGCCCAGTTTCGGCATCCCTTTGCCGGGCACTGGGGCGATGGCACCACATCATCGTCGGACGGACAGAATTTCCGAACCAGCAGCAAGGCAGAAAGCACCGGGCACATCAATCCGAAATATGGCAGCAGCCCAGGCAGGACGTTCTACACCCACATCTCTGACCAGTACGCGCCGTTCCACAACAAGGTGGTCAATGTCGGCGTGCGCGATTCCACCTACGTGCTTGACGGCCTGCTGTACCACGAGTCCGACCTGCGCATCGAGGAACATTACACGGACACGGCGGGCTTCACCGATCACGTCTTTGCCTTGATGCACCTGCTGGGCTTCCGCTTCGCACCGCGCATCCGAGACCTGGGCGACACCAAGCTCTACACCCCGAAAGGCGAAGCCGCCTATGACGCGCTGAAACCGATGATCGGCGGCACTCTCAACATCAAGCACGTCCGCGCCCATTGGGACGAAATTCTGCGCCTGGCCACCTCGATCAAGCAAGGCACGGTGACGGCCTCGCTGATGCTTAGGAAACTCGGCAGCTATCCGCGCCAAAACGGCCTGGCTGTCGCCCTGCGTGAGCTGGGGCGCATCGAGCGGACGTTGTTCATCCTGGGCTGGTTGCAAAGCGTTGAGCTGCGCCGCCGCGTCCATGCCGGGCTGAATAAAGGCGAAGCACGCAATGCACTGGCCCGCGCCGTGTTCTTCAACCGGCTGGGCGAAATCCGCGACAGCAGCTTTGAGCAGCAGCGCTACCGGGCCAGCGGCCTCAATCTGGTGACGGCGGCTGTCGTGCTGTGGAACACGGTCTACCTGGAGCGCGCAGCGCATGCGTTGCGTAGCAACGGCCATGCCGTCGATGAAACGCTATTGCAGTACCTGTCGCCGTTGGGCTGGGAACACATCAATCTGACCGGCGATTACCTCTGGCGCAGCAGCGCCAAGATCGGCGCGGGCAAGTTCAGGCCGTTGCGACCTCTGCAATCGGCTTAACGTGCTTTATTCTCCGTTTTCTGAGACGACCCCGAGAAGGCTCCCGCAGTCAGGTAGGTGACGTAGGCGCCAAGCGCCATCAACTCGCCATGCGCCATGTTGATCACGCCCATCAGGCCAAACACGATGGCCAGTCCGATGGACATCAGCAGCAGGATGGTGAACAGGCTTACGCCGTTGAACACCTGCATCACAACAATTTCGGTACTCATCGCAGTTACAGCTTGGGGAAGGGATTGGGTTCGATCGGGTTCGGGGATTCCCAAACGATGTCGAACTGGCCATCTGGCATCGCACGGCCGACGCGCACCTTCTTCCAGACGTGCTGGTTGGTGGCGTGCACGCGCACCAGGCCTTCCGGCGCGTCGAGCTCGATGTTGGCGGCCGCGTCGCGAACCTTCTCGGGGTCGAAGCTCTTCGCCACGGTGGCGGCGCGCGCCCAGAGATGCACGCTGTTGTAGGCCACTTGCATCGGGTCGCCGATGACTCGGCCGGCGCCGTACTTGGCCTTGAACGCCTTGACGAAGCGCTCGTTCTTGGGGTTCTTCAGGCTTTGGAAGTAGCCCATGCACGCGTAGTAGCCGGCGGCGTTCTCCTTGCCGATGCCTTCGATCTCGTTTTCCGAGACCACCGTGGACAGGAGGGTCTGCTTGGTGCCGTCGAGGCCGGCAGCGCGCAGTTGCTTGTAGAAGGCCACGTTGGAGCCGCCCACAACCGTGCTGTAGATGCAATCAGGCTTGGCCGCCTTGATCTTGTTGATGATGGAGGAAAACTCGGTGTGACCGAGAGGTGCGTACTCCTCACCGACCAGCTTGCCACCCACGCGTGCAATCGTGGGCTTTGCAATCTTGTTGCACGTGCGCGGGTAGATGTAGTCAGAGCCAACCAGGAAGAAGCTCTTGCCTTTTTCGCGGGCAAGCCACTCCACGGCTGCCACCACCGACTGGGTCGCCTCCTGGGATGTGTAGATGACGTGTTTGTCCTGCTCCAGGCCCTCGTAGTACGTGGGATAGAACAGCAGGCCCTTGGCGCGGTTGAGCGCGGGCAGAACCGCCTTGCGCGAGGCGGACGTGTAGCAGCCGACGATGGCGGCCACCTTGTCGCGCTCGAGCAGCTTGCGAGCTTTTTCCGCAAACACGGAGTTGTCGCTGGCGCAGTCCTCCACGATCAGCTCGATCTGGCGACCGAGGACACCGCCTGCGGCGTTGATTTCTTCCACGGCCATCTTCTCGGCATCCACGAGGGATGCCTCAGCGATGGCAACGTTGCCTGACAGCGAATGCAGCAGGCCGAGCTTGACGGTCTCCTGCGCGAAGGCGGGGCGGGTAAGCAGCGTGCCCGAGGCACCTAGCGCGATCATGGCGCCGCCCGACTGAACGAGCTTGCGGCGTGAGATGTTGTTCATCCGAGTCTCCTGGTAAGTAAGTGGGTTGACCAAGACGCCGTTCTCATTCCCCTCTGCCGCCTGCCCGCTTTGACCCTTGTTTCCGTTGCCGGAGACGGGGTCGCTGAGAGAAGTGCAAACAAAAAGGCCCGAGCCGGGGGGAACCGGATCGGGCCTTTTTGCCTTGCATCTCGCCGGCAGTGCTGGCAGCGGATGCTGAGAGAGTGAGCGACGAGAACTTCGCCTGCGAAAGAAATTTATCAGCCGCTCAAGTTTTCGGCATCAGGGTTTTCCATGAATTTATGTAGACGGTCGGTCTATTTATGGTGCGTTTTTTGCACATCTGACTCTCCAGGACCGGATCAACGCTCCATGAGAGGGCAAACTTCTTCGACAAGCCCCGCGCTGGTGCACTTGATTTTTAAAGTCAACCGGTCTAATAATTCGCTTATGGTCTACGCAGAATCCACGCCAACCCCGCGCAAGCGGGGTCGCCCTCCGAAGATTGACGGTGAATACCGTCAGACGCGCGAGGCTATCTGTCATGCAGGTCTCGCTGCCTTGACGGAGAAGGGGTTCTCGGCGACTGGACTCGACGAAATTCTTCGGGCAGTGGGCGTTCCTAAAGGGTCCTTCTATCACTTCTTCAGCAGCAAAGAGGCCTTCGGCGCCGAGCTGATCTCTCAGTACGCAGCCTACTTTGCGCACAAGTTGGACAAGTTCTTCCTCGACGAGAAGATGACGCCACTTGCACGAGTCGAGGCGTTCTGCGTTGATGCCGAACGAGGCATGCGGCGGTACGGATTCCGGCGAGGCTGCCTGGTTGGCAACCTGGGGCAGGAGATGGGCGGGCTTCCCGAGGCGTACCGCGCACAGCTGGTCGAGGTGCTGGAAGACTGGCAGCGGCGACTGGCGTTGTGTCTTGAAGCAGCCAAGCAAGCGAAGGAGATTCCTGCCGAGGCGGACTGCGCCTCCTCGGCCGCCTTCTTCTGGATCGGTTGGGAAGGGGCCGTGTTGCGAGCCAAGCTGGAACGCAAGGCGACACCGTTGAAGGTCTTTGCTGAATCGTTCCTGGTGGGCGTGCGGCGCTAGCGCGCCGCTTTTTTTTGCCAATTTATAGACGATCGGTCTAATTTTAAGGAGACAAGAGAAATGCAAGTTGCAAA
This sequence comes from Acidovorax sp. JHL-9, assembly GCF_000426205.1. Classification (NCBI taxonomy): domain Bacteria; kingdom Pseudomonadati; phylum Pseudomonadota; class Betaproteobacteria; order Burkholderiales; family Comamonadaceae; genus Acidovorax; species Acidovorax sp. JHL-9. The sequence continues at coordinate 44,800 of NZ_AUEX01000023.1, read as the reverse complement.
TCAACCCGCTCCGGTGCTGCCTCTCAAGGGCATCACCGTGCTGGACTTCTCGCGCGTGCTCGCGGGCCCGTACTGCACCATGGTGCTCGCGGACCTGGGTGCACGCGTCATCAAGATTGAGAAGCTCGGTACCGGAGATGACACCCGAGCGTTCGGTCCATTCGTGGATGGCGAGTCGGCCTATTTCATGTGCTTCAACCGCGGCAAGGAAAGCGTTGCGCTCGACCTCAAGAGTCCTCGTGACCGAGACCTGCTCGAGCGCATGCTCGACGAAGCGGATGTGCTGGTGGAGAACTTCCGTCACGGCGTCATGGATCGGCTTGGCTACGGTCCGGAGCGTCTGGCGCGCACACACCCGCACATCGTTTACGCGTCAATCTCGGGCTTTGGACATACCGGCCCCTTCAGCGACCTGCCGGGCTACGACATGGTGGTGCAGGCCATGGGCGGTGTGATGAGCCTCACCGGCTGGCCCGATGCTCCGCCCGCTCGCGTGGGAACCAGCTTCGGCGACCTCAGCGCTGCCCTGTTTGCGGCGATTGGCATTGTGTCGTCCTTGTATCGCCGAACACGCGACGCGCAGGGAACTCGCGTCGATATCGGCATGCTGGATTGCCAGGCGGCAATGATGGAGACGGCGCTGGCACGGTACGACGTCGAAGGAAAGGTCCCGACCCGCACGGGTGACTGCCACCCCTCGCTGGCACCCTTCGAGACCTTCGCAGCATCCGATGGCCGCTTTGTCATTGCCGCAGGCAATGACACGTTGTTCCTGTTGATGGCAGATGCCCTGGGCCATCCTGAGGTGGCGCTGGATGAGCGCTTCTTGAGCAATGACCTGCGTTGTACGAACCGTCCTGCCATGGTCAAGGCCATAGAGGCAATCACGACACAAGCCCCTATCGAGCACTGGATTGACCGTCTGAATGCTGCGGGCGTCCCTTGCGCCCCTATCAACACGATCGACCGCCTGTTTGACCATCCGCAGCTGCGCGCGCGCGACATGATCATTCAGGTCGGCACCGAGGGCGCCCGCCCAGTGCGTACCGCTGGCAACCCCATCAAGCTCGGTGACTACACCCTGGCAACCCCGCGTGAGCCAGTGATGGCCCCCACGCTGGACCAACACCGCGAACGCATCCTGGCCGAACTGATGGCTTCGACCGGTGACTACGCGCCGGCCCCTGCAAGCGCTTCCTGACCAACCCCCAACCAACGAAGGAGACGAAATGAACACCAACACCCTGACCCGCTCCGCCCGGGCACGTGAGGCCACCCCCCAGGCTGAAGCCAATGGCGTCACTGCAGCCGACGCACCGGCGCCGCCCATCCCGGCTGCGGCGCCTGGTGCGACCGCACCTGCCACAGGTGGTGGCTACGAGACCATCCTTGTTGAACGTCGCGACCGTGTCGGTCTTGTGACGCTCAATCGCCCGCGCAGCTTGAACGCTTTGAACACGACTCTGGCCCGTGAGGTCGTGTCTGCATTGAAGGCCTTCGATGCCGATGACAACGTGGGCGCCATCGTGATTGCTGGAAGCCCCCGTGCATTCGCCGCAGGTGCAGACATTGCTGAAATGGCTGAACGAAGCTTCGTCGAACTTCAGAAAGACGATGTGTTCGCTGCCTGGCAGGACCTGCCGCAGATCAAAAAACCCATCATCGCCGCTGTCGCTGGCTACGCGCTGGGCGGTGGCTGCGAACTGGCCATGATGTGCGACTTCATCATTGCATCGGAAGACGCACACTTTGGCCAGCCTGAGATCAAGCTGGGCATTCTCCCCGGCATCGGTGGGTCCCAGCGGCTGACCCGCGCTGTTGGCAAGTCGCTCGCCATGGACCTCATCCTGACCGGGCGACCGATTAGCGCAAATGAAGCCCGGGCCGCAGGATTGGTGGCACGTGTGGTCCCCACCGCCGTCCTTTTGCAGACGGCTCTTGAGGCCGCGCACACCATCGCTGGGCACAACGCACCGGCTGTCCGCCTGGCCAAAGAAGCCGTGAATCGCGCCCATGAGGTCTCTCTGGCCGAAGGCATCTTGCACGAGCGTCGTCTGTTCCAAGCCGCATTCGCCACGGAAGGCCAGAAGGAAGGCATGAATGCGTTCCTGGCCAAGCGCGCCCCAGTTTTTCGTCATCGCTAAAGAAATCCCATGTTCAATGCACTCGTCCTGGAGAAGGAACCAACGTTCCAGGCAACACTGAAAAGCGTCGAAGACGACTTCCTGCCTGAAGGAGACGTCACCGTCGACATCGAATACTCCACGCTGAACTACAAAGACGGCCTGGCCATCACGAACCGGGCGCCGGTGGTGCGTACCTGGCCCATGGTTCCCGGCATTGACGGCAGCGGAGTTGTGCGCGAAAGCGGGCATCCCCTGTGGAAGAAAGGCGACCGCGTGATTCTGAACGGCTGGGGTGTTGGTGAGACCCATCGCGGCTGCTTTGCTGAACGCGGTCGTTTCAGCGGAGACTGGCTGATTCGTCTGCCCGAAGCATTCCAAGCGCGAGATGCCATGGCTATCGGTACTGCGGGCTACACCGCAATGCTTTGCGTGATGGCAGTCCAGGACCACGGCGTTCGTCCTGGAGACGGTGAGGTGCTGGTGACCGGGGCGACCGGTGGCGTGGGCTCCATCGCGGTCCTGCTGCTGGCCCAGCTCGGCTACCGTGTCGTCGCCGTCACCGGGAAGGCAAGCGAGGCTGCGTACCTGTCGGGCTTGGGAGCCAGTGCGGTACTTGAGCGGGCAGAGTTTTCGCAGCAGGGACGCCCTTTGCAGAAGGAGCGTTGGAGCGCTGTGGTGGACTGCGTCGGCAGCCACACCCTCGCAAACGTCTGCGCTCAGACTCGCTATGGCGGCGTGGTCGCAGCATGCGGCCTTGCCCAAGGGGGTGATTTCCCTTCCAGCGTGATGCCTTTCATCTTGCGCAGTGTCACGCTGAGAGGTGTCGACAGTGTCATGGCTCCGCGCGCTCTGCGCGAACGTGCCTGGGACCGGCTCGCCAAGGAGTTGGCTCCTTCCAGCCTGGCTACGGTGGTGAGTGAAGTTTCGCTGTCAGGTGCCGTCGAAGCTGCCCACCGACTTATGCAAGGTGAAGTGCGCGGCCGTGTCGTCGTGCGCGTGGCTGAGTAAGCGAGAACGCCAACGAGCCAAAGATCGAGAAAAAAATGGACTCCACTGAGTGTCACGCTCTTTCCATTGCAGAGCCTGAGCAGTTCTGGGCTGACCAAGCCAGTCGAATCGAATGGCGTACCCCGCCGTCCAAAACATTGGACACCACGCAACATCCATCCACGAGATGGTTTTGCGGTGGTACCACCAACCTCTGCCACAACGCGGTGGACCGTCACGCCCGAGACCGACCTGATCAGGCTGCAATGATCTTCGTCTCCATCGAGACGGGTGTGGAGCGGACTTACACGTACCGCGAGCTGCACCGAGAGGTCGTGTCGATGGCCGCTGGTCTGCAGGCTCTTGGCGTTGCTCAGGGAGACCGTGTCCTCCTGTACATGCCGATGATCCCCGAGGCAGTGTTCGCAATGCTGGCTTGTGCAAGGCTGGGAGCCATTCACTCGGTCGTCTTCGGGGGATTTGCCAGTGGCTCTTTGGCCAGTCGCATCGAAGATGCACAGCCCAAGGTCATCGTCAGTGCTGACGCAGGCATGCGTGGTGGCAAACGAATCGCATACAAGCCACTGCTTGATGAAGCGCTTCGATTGAGCTCGCACCAACCCGCAGCGGTGCTGCTGGCGGATAGGGGCTTGGCGCCCATGGAGCGCAAGCCCGGGCGCGATGTGCGTATGCAAGATTGGCTCTCGCAGTACGCCAACAAGGACGTTCCGTGCGCATGGCTTGAATCTAACGAACCGAGCTACACCCTTTATACGAGTGGCACCACTGGTCGGCCGAAGGGCGTTCAGCGTGACGTCGGCGGGTACGCGGTGGCGCTTGCCGCAAGCATGGACCTTATCTTCGGTGCGCGAGCAGGCGAGACCATGTTCTGCACGAGCGATGTGGGCTGGGTGGTGGGGCATAGCTACATCGTCTACGGTCCATTGCTTGCCGGTATGACCACCATCCTCTACGAAGGGCTTCCTACTCAAGGGCTGAACGGCCAAGCGGATGGAGGCATTTGGTGGCGGCTGGTGGAGAAGTACCGGGCGAACGTGATGTTCAGTGCACCCACTGCCATTCGGGTGCTCAAGCGCCAGGATCCTTCCTTGCTGCGTCAGCATGACCTTTCCAGCCTTCGCGCGCTCTTCCTGGCGGGTGAGCCGCTTGACGAGCCAACTTCCCGTTGGATCGGCGATGGGCTTGGTGTGCCAATTGTGGACAACTACTGGCAGACTGAAACCGGGTGGCCGATGATTGCGATGCCCCAGGGTCTCAAGTCACCCAGCGGAAAATTGGGCAGTCCCGGTCAACCGGTGTACGGCTGGAACGTCAAACTGGTCGATGAGCAAAGCGGAGAGGAGATTCTTGAGCCGAATCGCAAGGGCGTCCTTGTCGTGGAGACGCCAATGCCACCTGGCTTCATGCAGACCCTCTGGCGAGACGAGAATCGCTTTCGCACCACTTACTGGGCGGGGGCGCCTGGGAAGCAACGCTACTCAACGTTCGACTGGGCGGTGCGCGACGAGGATGGCTTCATCTTCATCCTTGGTCGAACCGACGACGTCATCAACGTTGCCGGACACCGCCTTGGGACTCGAGAAATCGAAGAGTGCATTGGCGGTCACCCCGCCGTCGCTGAAGTTGCCGTGGTTGGCGTTGCTGACTCCCTGAAAGGCCAAGTCGCTGTCGCATTTGTGGTTCCCAGGCCAACAGGTCAGGACGCGACGTCCGTATCTTCTTCCATTGAAGATGAGTTGGCTGCTCGTGTGGTGAAAGACCTTGGCGCGGTGGCTCGCCCAGCTCGTGTCCTTCTGGTGCCGGCGTTACCCAAGACGCGCAGCGGCAAACTCATGCGAAGAACCATCCAGGCGGTGTGCGAGCAACGTGATCCCGGCGATCTCTCCACCATGGAGGACCAAGGGGCGCTAGCTCACGTCCGAACCGCACTGACTGCTGAAGCCACCCATTGACGGTTCGGCATTGAAGGTTCGGAACACTAGCGGCGCCACGCTCTTCTTATGGCCGCAATTGCCGCGTCGACGGCCGGAGACTGACTGGACCTTTCGACGGTAATGAAGCAGAGTTCAGTATCAAGTGCGACGGCATCTGCAACGGCCAGACCATCCGTTTGGCTCGCGTGGATTGCCATCGCATCTCGAGCAAGCGTCAGACCAACGCCGGAACGGACCAACGCGAGCATCGACGCTTCTTGGTCAACCATCGCGACGCCACGTTGTTGAAGGCCCAGCGGCTCCAGTGTCGCCTTCAAGAGCCGTGAATGAGCGGACTCTGCGGGCGTCAATACCCAGGGCAAGTCCACGAGCTCGGGCCAATCACGGCCACGCACGCGGTCTTCCCATCCTGCAGGTGCCACAACTCGATAGCTGAATCGAGTGAGGACACGGCTGGACACCCGTAGCCTGGTCTTGGTCTGCAACGCCTGAGCATCAGCAGCTGCATCACCTATGTAGTAGCCCACGTCGATGTCGCCGGCGAGCAATCGCGCAAGGGTCGTCCCGCTCATCCCGTGAAGAAGCTCGGGGCGGATGTCTGGGGAGTGCTGAACAAGTTCTTGAAGGAATGCACCCAGACGCGTGAACTCCGCGTCGAGGATAGTTCCGATGCGCAAGGGACCTTGCACGCGAGATCCGATGCGTTGCGCTGCGGCGGTGAAATCCTGCAAGCCATCCAGAGCACGCTCAGCGTAGGCGAGAAGAACCTGACCGTCGCGTGTGAGATTCACGCCAGTCCTGGTGCGCGTGAATAGCTCAAGCTGCACCTGCGTTTGAAGTTCCTTGATCTGCAAGCTGACAGCTGGCTGGGTGAGAAACAGCTTGGCCGCCGCACGCGAGACGTTGCCTTCACGAGCAACCGTCACGAAGGTATGGAGGAGGCGTGTATCGGGAGGCCGCTGCATCATCAGTGAAATTTATATCACGAGCATTGGAACTCATTGGACGTAGTTCGTGCGCCTTTTTAAATTTGGCGTCATGAACACTCGACTTGACACCCCTACCAATTCGCAAGCCGCTAGCGGCCTCTCTACTCTCGGTCACAGCATTGCTGGTGTCGAGACTGCTCCAGCTGGAACGCGCCTGCAGGACATCTTCAACCCCGCCACCGGTGAGCGCATCGCGCAAGTTGCCCTGGCAAGCGCAGCTGACGTTGACCACGCCGTAGCCGCTGCTAAGGCCGCGTTTCCTGCGTGGAGCGAAACCCCGCCCATCCGCCGTGCTCGGTTGATGAACAAGTTTCTGTCGCTTGTGAACCGCCATCGCGACGAGCTGGCGCGCGCCATCACGATCGAGCACGGCAAGACCTTCTCCGACGCGCAAGGCGAAGTCGATCGCGCCGTCGACATCATCGAATTCGCCTGCGGCATCCCCCAGTTGCTCAAAGGCGACTTCACCGACCAAGTGTCCACCGGCATCGACAACTGGACCCTGCGTCAGCCGCTGGGCGTGGTCGCGGGCATCACCCCGTTCAACTTCCCCGTGATGGTTCCCGCCTGGATGTATCCCATCGCCATTGCCGCAGGGAACACGTTCGTGCTCAAGCCCAGCCCTATCGACCCGGGTGCCACTCTGCTGACGGCTCGTCTGATGAAAGAAGCTGGCTTCCCAGATGGTGTCTTCAATGTCGTCCAAGGCGATAAGGAGGCGGTTGACGCGCTTTTGGAACACCCTGATGTGAAGGCTGTGTCCTTTGTCGGTAGCACCCCCATTGCCAACTACGTCTATGAGACGGGCGCGCGCCATGGCAAGCGGGTGCAGGCGCTGGGCGGCGCGAAGAACCACCTGGTGGTCATGCCTGACGCCGATATGGAGAAAGCCGCTGACGCCCTAATGGGTGCGGCATTCGGGTCGGCCGGGGAGCGCTGCATGGCCATCTCTGTGGCCGTACTGGTGGGTTCGGCGGGCGAAGCGCTTCTGCCCTTGCTTAATGAACGTGTCAAGGCATTGAAGGTCGGTGATGGCCTCGACCTCAGCAGCGAGATGGGCCCTGTGGTCTCGAAAGTTGCCCTGAATCGCATTGCCGGCGCTATCGCCAGCGGTGTTGAAGAGGGCGCGGAAATCCTCGCTGACGGCCGTACCCACGCAGTCACGAAAGGTTCCGGCTTCTTCCTCGGGCCGACCGTCTTTGACCACGTCGAACCTGGCATGCGCATCTACCGCGAGGAAATCTTCGGTCCGGTCCTGGCATGCGTTCGCGTTGACGACATGAAGCAAGCTCTCACCCTCATCAACGAGCACGAGTTCGGTAACGGGGTGAGCATCTACACGCGGGACGGTGGCAGTGCTCGTGAGTTCTCCCGCAATGTGGAGATCGGCATGGTTGGCGTGAACGTCCCGATTCCTGTTCCCATGGCATGGCACGGCTTCGGTGGCTGGAAGAAGAGCCTTTTCGGCGACATGCATGCCTACGGGGAAGAGGGTGTGCGGTTCTACACCCGCCAGAAGAGCATCATGCAACGCTGGCCCGAAAGCATTCAGAAGGGGGCGGAGTTCACGATGCCCGTTTCGAAATGAACTCCCTGGAATTCGACTATGTCATCGTGGGCGGCGGCAGCGCCGGCGCCCTGCTGGCAAACCGCCTGAGCGAGGACGGAAAGCACAGCGTGCTCCTGGCCGAGGCAGGGAGTCGTGACACCTACCCGTGGATCCACGTGCCCGTGGGCTATCTCTACTGCATTGACAATCCGCGCACCGACTGGCGCTTCAGGACCGAGGCTGAGAAAGGACTTAACGGTCGCTCCCTCTTGTACCCGCGGGGCAAGGTCTTGGGTGGTTGCTCAAGCATCAACGGCATGCTGTACATGCGAGGGCAGGCCCGTGACTACGAACAGTGGGCTGAAGCGACCGGCGAAAGCGAATGGGGCTGGCAAGGTGCCCTTGCCGACTTCAAGCGCCATGAAGACCACCATCGACTGCGTTCTGAAGGCGCGCCAAAGGCCTCAGGCAAGCAAAGGGCTTCGAACGAGTTCCACGCCTCAGGGGGCGAATGGCGAGTCGACAAACAGCGCCTGCGCTGGGATGTTCTCGATGCATTCTCCCAGGCCGCTCAGCAGGCCGGATTGCCTGCCACCGATGACTTCAACCGCGGCAACAACGAAGGTGTCGGTTATTTTGAGGTGAACCAGAAGAACGGATGGCGTTGGAACACCTCTAAAGCCTTCATTCGGCCGGCACTGTCGCGCAAGAACCTGCACGTGTGGACTGGAGCCAAAGCGCTGAAGTTGCAGACCGAGAAGGCTTCTGAGGGGCCGCGTTGCGTTGGGGTCGACCTTGAGCGCAACGGAATGCGTATCAGCGTGAAGGCTCGTCGCGAGGTAATCGTGTCGTGCGGTGCCGTCGGCACGCCGCAGCTGCTGCAGCTGTCGGGAATCGGGCCCGCAGACGAGCTGAGGAAGCACGGCATCGCGCCTGTGCGCGACCTCGCTGGCGTTGGAGGAAACCTGCAGGACCACCTGCAAGTCCGCGCCATTTTCAAGATCGCGCGCGGGCGAACGCTCAATACGATTGCCAATAGCCTGTGGGGCAAGGCAATGATTGGACTGGAATACGCATGGCGTCGCACCGGTCCGATGAGTATGGCGCCTTCGCAACTTTGTGCCATCACCCGAAGCGACCCGTCGCAGCAGCACCCGAACATCCAGTTTCACGTGCAGCCGCTCAGTCTGCCGGCGTTTGGGCAGCCGTTGCACAACTTCCCGGCTGTCACGGCCAGCGTTTGCAACTTGAACCCGACCAGCCGAGGGAAGGTTTCGCTGCGCAGTTCGGACCCCCACGCAGCCCCGGTGATTGCACCGAACTACCTCAGCACGCCGGAAGACCGAAAGGTGGCTGCCGACTCGTTGAGAGTGGCTCGCCAGATCATGGCGCAGAGTGCGCTGGCTCCCTATGGTCCCAGTGAATTCCTGCCTGGTGCGCAGCACCAATCCGACGAAGATCTGGCCAAAGTCGCTGGGGACATCGCAACCACGATTTTCCATCCCGTGGGGACAGCGCGCATGGGCCGGGTTGACGACCCGTCTGCAGTGGTCGACCCGCACCTGCGAGTCATCGGCGTATCCCGGCTGCGCGTCGTCGACGCAAGTGTGATGCCGACCATCACGAGTGGAAACACCAATAGTCCGACGCTCATGATTGCCGAGAAAGCAGCGCGTTGGATCCAACGTGGAGAGTAGGCCGTTTGATGTCTTGATTTGAGCGACGCGAATGGTGTTTTTCGCGTCGCTTTCCGATGAAGAACTTTGATTGTTGTCTTCCACTGAAAACTGACCCAGTGGGGGTGCGGATGAAATCTTGGACTACCAGGAGGTAGTTCATGTATTCATACGAAGATAGGATTCGAGCGGTCCAGCTCTACATCAAGCTGGGCAAGCGCATCAGGGCAACCATCCGCCAGCTGGGTTACCCAACCAAGAATGCCCTGAAGAGCTGGCACCGTGAGTACGAACGACGCTCGGCTCTGCCTGAGGGCTATGCGGGCCGGCCTCCCAAGTACTCGCAGGATCAGAAGCAGGCGGCTATTGCGCACTACCTTGCGCATGATCGCTGCATTGCTGCAACGATGAGGGCATTGGGATACCCAGGCCGGGGTACGTTGACCGCCTGGATTCGCGATGCACTTCCTGAGAGCAGGAGAGTCGCCGTTGGCACCGCCGGCCGGCGAAGATATTCCGAGACATTGAAACAGGCGGGCGTCATGGAGCTCTGCACGCGGCAGGAAGGTGCGCAAGCCGTGGCAGAAAAACTGGGCGTATGCAGGCCGACGCTGTACAACTGGAAGAACCAGCTACTCGGCCGCGAGGCGCCCGCATCCATGAAACGCCGGAACCACTCACCACCATCACCTGAACGAGCGGAGCTGGAGCAACAGCTCGAATCCCTGCAACGCGACATCCGGCAATTGCAGCTCGAACGCGATCTCTTGAAGAAGGCCAATGAACTGCTAAAAAAAGGCCTGGGCGTCGATCTGCATCTCCTGACCAACCGGGAGAAGACATTGCTGGTTGACGCCCTCAAGGTGGTCTATGCCCTGCCAGAGCTCCTGGCTCAGTTGGATCTTGCGCGAAGCTCGTACTTCTACCACCGAGCCCGTACGCAGGTGGCAGACAAGTACCTTGACGCGCGTCGTGCCATCGCCGACATCTTCGAAACGAACCACTGCTGCTACGGCTACCGCAGGCTGCATGCGTCGCTAAACAGGCAGCACGTCACCATCTCGGAGAAGGTGGTGCAACGGCTGATGAAGCAGGAAAGCCTCATCGTTCCAAAGCCCAGAAAGCGCAGATACGCGTCGTACTTAGGCGAGATCAGTCCGGCGCCTGAGAACATCATCAACCGAGACTTCCAGGCCGTGGCACCCAATGAGAAGTGGCTCACTGACATCACTGAGTTCCAGATCCCGGCTGGCAAGGTGTACCTGTCACCCATGATCGATTGCTTCGACGGGATGGTGGTGAGCTGGACCATTGGAACCAGCCCAGACGCCGAGCTCGTCAACACGATGCTGGATGCCGCGATTGAGACGGTGGTGGGAACCACCGACCGGCCTGTGGTTCACTCCGATCGTGGTGGCCACTATCGCTGGCCAGGTTGGCTGGCAAGAATGAGCGATGCGAACCTCACCCGCTCGATGTCTCGCAAAGCCTGTTCACCTGACAACGCGGCCTGCGAAGGGTTCTTCGGTCGACTGAAGACCGAACTGTTCTACCCTCGGGACTGGAGAAGCACCACCGTTGAGCAATTCATTGAAGTGATTGACTCCTACATCCGCTGGTACAACGAGAAGCGGATCAAGATATCTCTGGGCTCTATCAGCCCCATCGAGTACCGAGAGAGTCTTGGACTTACGGCATAAACCAGTCCAAGTATTTGTCCGCACCCCCCTCGGGTCAGAGATCCGTGGAATTCAACACAGCGGCGGTCTGCCCCAGTGCGGGACTACATGCCATTATTCCTAGCGCGGAGAGTGAGCAAATCTGAGCTCTCATGTTGGCTCCGGATGGGGACCAACTTGCGTACCCGTCAGCAAGCACATTAGGACGACAAAAGCTCCAATTGTTTCGACTGTCTCGAGCTGGGTGATGGGGTCTCCTCGTTTTCAGTGCAATAAGTGACGGTACGAAAAGCTAGCACTGGCGCGGAGGTGGTGTTGGTAGATCGTTGATTTCATTGACTTTCCTGTTCGCTTTGTAAACGGGTATGGTGGCCTCCCACTTTTGAGGTTCACGATGCAGGGTTGGCACACAACGTTTTTGGGGATGCGTGGGCTCCCCTGAATCGCCCCGGGTTTCGAGGAGGCCAGTTGGTTTAAGTGAGACAGTCGCGGCCTGACCAGCGCGTTGACGATGGTAATTGGCCTCGAACTCCGCAGGCGGGACGTGGCCCAGCGGCCCCATCAGCCGGTGATGGTTGAACCAGGCGACCCATTCCAGCGTTGCCAGTTCCACCGCCTGCTTGGTCTTCCACGGCCCGCGCCGGTGAATGACCTCGGCCTTGTACAGCCCGTTGATGGTCTCGGCCAGGGCGTTGTCGTAGCTGTCGCCCTTCGAGCCCACTGAGGGCTCGATGCCGGCCTCGGCCAGCCGCTCGCTGTAGCGAATCGACAGGTATTGCGAGCCGCGGTCTGAGTGATGCACCAGCCCATCGTCTTCGCTCGGCTTGCGGTCGTAGAGCGCCTGCTCCAGCGCGTCGAGCACGAACTCGGTGTGCATCGAGCTGCTCTGGCGCCAGCCCACGATGCGCCGGCTGAACACGTCGATGACGAACGCCACATAGACCCAGCCTTGCCAGGTCGAAACATAGGTGAAATCCGAGACCCAGAGCTGGTTCGGCCGCTCGGCACGGAACTGCCGATTGACGCGGTCCAGCGGGCATGGCGCCTTGGGATCGGGAATGGTGGTCCGCACAGCCTTGCCGCGTCGCACGCCCTGCAGCCCGAGTTGACGCATCAGACGCTCGACGGTGCAGCGCGCAACGGCCACGCCTTCGCGGTTGAGCTGGCGCCAGACCTTCTCGGCGCCGTAGACCTGGTGGTTGGCCTGCCAGACGCGATGCACCTGCGGCAGCAACTGCGCATCGCGCTGAGCCCGCAAAGAGCGTAAGACAGGGCTGCGCTGACACGCGGCGTGGCGCCAGTACGCCGATGGGGCAATCTGCAAGACGCGGCAGATCGACTCGACCCCAAGCTGCTGGCGGTGCTGGTCGATGAACGCCTTCAGGACTTGATGCGGCGGTCGAGCTCCGCCTGGGCGAAAAACGCGCTGGCCAGCTTCAGAATCTCGTTGGCCTTGCGCAACTCGCGCACCTCGCGCTCCAGGTCCTTGATGCGCTGGGCCTCCGCAGTCGAGACGCCGTCTCGCTGGCCGGAATCGACTTCGTGCTGCTTGACCCAGGTGTGCAAGGTCTGCGGCACGCAGCCAATCTTGTCGGCGATGGATTCGATGGCCGCCCACTGCGACGGATGCTCTGCCCGGTGCTCCAGCACCATGCGCACGGCACGCTCACGAACCTCGGGCGAAAACTTCGGGGACTTCTTCATGGCTCCATTCTCCAGAGTTGGAGCCTCCTCTAAACCCGGGGCGATTCACCCCCGCGATATCAGCGACTTCGAGATGAAGGCATTTTTCACCTTCGATGGTGCCGAGCGCGACGCAATCAATGCACGCCGAGGTGATTCCCACAAGCTTGGTCTGGCGCTCCATATTGGTTTCCTGCGCATGAGTGGGCGTTTGCTCGGTGCCTTTCGGGTAATTCCAGTAGCCTTGTGGCGCCACCTTGGCAACGAGCTTGGCATTGCAGCACCAGAAGTCGCCTCGCTGAGAGCCATGTATGAACGCGGGCGCACGCTATTCGATCACCAACAAGTAGCCTGCACGGTCCTTGGATTCCAGTGGATGAGCGAGCACCAGCGCCGCTCACTGGTACGTGAACTGCGCGACGAAGTGGCGCGCTGCGCCGACCGCGATCAGCTACTCGTGCGGGCGCGTCAATGGCTGTACAAGAACAAGCTGGTGATCGTGCACGAGCGGGCAATTCGGACACTGATTGCGGCGGCACTTGCCCAGCTTGAAGTTGAAACAGGCACCGCCATCGCCGCCAGCGTTGATCCAGCAACACTTGATCGCTGGCGAGCCTCAGTTTCAGAGCTGCGCCCAGATGGACAAACCCAGCAGAGTTGGCTATGGGCTGCACCGGCGAAACACTCAACCCGCCAAATCAGCGAGGTACTGGAGCGCATCGACCTGCTTTACACGCTGGACGTTCATAAGCACCTGGCAGACATCCCCGATCTCATCTTGCGCCGCTACGCGCGCCGACTTGTCTCCAGGCCGCCCTCAGCCGGAGCCAAGATCAAAGAGCCAGCGCGCACCGTGGAGGTCGCATGCTTTCTTCGGTATTGCCTGTTCACCACCACAGACCAGTTGATCCTTATGGTGCAGCGCCGGATCGCCGATCTGTGGCGTCAGGCTGCCGCCGATGTCCCCGCTACCGTCAATTGGGCCGCAATGTACAAAACGCTGCTCGGCGAACTTGTTGCCTTGAGCGCGCAAGGTGCGGTGCCAGATGCTGAGTTGCGTGCCCGTCTTGAAGCCTTGATCACCGAAACCCAGAAACGCAAACCACCGAGCAGGGCCTCCCTGGTCCGCGAGGGATTGATTGATGGAATTCGCCCCGTGCGGTCGTTGCTCGTCGCCATTGCAAAGCTGCCCTGGCAGGCCACCGGCGAGCATCCTGCCATCGAGTACCTTGCCAAGCTGCAAGCTTTATATCTCAAAGGATCCAGAAAGCTGCCAGTTGAAGTGGTGGCACCAAGTCTGGGAATGATCTGGCAGGTTTCGATCTCCAGCCCAGACCGGGAACGGGCGTTTCAGGCGTTGGAGGTGGCCACCCTGTTTGCCCTGCGCCGCGCGGTGCGCAATGGCTCGGTCTGGATTGAGCACAGCCTGAGCTTTCGGGGTCGTGCGCGCTTGTTCTTCACGGACGAGCGTTGGCAGGCAGAGTCCAAGAAACACTATGCCCGTCTATCGTTACCCAGCAAGGCTGCCACTTTCTTGAAGCCTTTGCTGGCCAGAGTAACTGCCGGTGTCGATGCGGTGGCCGCTGCAGCCCGCAGTGGCGTACTGCGCGTGGATGATGAACTCCATTTGTCGCCATTGCCCGCAGAGGACGAAGACCCAGAAGTGACCAAGCTGCGCGCGGCTTTGGATCACCGCATCGGTGAGGTTCAATTGCCGGAAGTGATTCTGGCCGTTGACGCCCAGGTGCGCTTTAGCTGGATCATGCTCGGACGTGAGCCGCGCTCTACCGACGAGCTGCTGATGGTCTATGCCGGCATCATGGCCCACGGCACCAGTCTGACTGCGGTCGAATGCGCGCGCATGATTCCGCAATTGTCTGCCACCAGCATTCGCCAGGCCATGCGCTGGGCGCGGGACGAACGGCGTCTGAGCCAGGCCTGCCAGGCTGTGCTGGAATTCATGCAGCGACACCCGATTGCCGCCACCTGGGGGCGGTCCGATTTGGCATCTTCTGACATGATGACCATGGAGACCACCAAACGGGTGTGGCAAGCCCGGCTTGATCCTCGGCGCAACACACCTTCCATTGGAATCTACTCCCATGTAAAAGACCGGTGGGGCATCTTCCATGCGCAGCCCTTTGTGCTCAATGAGCGCCAGGCGGGCGTGGCCATTGAAGGTGTCATCCGCCAAGAAAAGCTGGAGACCAGCCAGCTTGCTGTGGATACCCATGGCTACACCGACTTTGCCATGTCACATGCCCGTTTGCTTGGTTTTGATCTTTGCCCGCGGTTGAAGGAACTCAAACAGCGCCACCTCTTTGTGCCACGCGGCACCAAAGTGCCCGCAGAAATCGCTGCGGTGTGCGAAGCCAATGTCGACGTCGCTTTGATCGAAAAGCATTGGGATAGTCTGGTGCACCTGGCAGCCTCGGTCATGAGCGGACATGCCAGTGCGGTGGCAGCTCTTGCGCGGTTCGGTTCTGCCGCCCAGGGCGATCCAATCTATGAGGCTGGCGTGCAATTGGGGCGGTTGCTGCGTACGGCGTTTTTGGCTGACTACTTTGTCAAGGACGCTTTCAGGAACGAGTTGCGCCGGGTGCTCAATCGGGGCGAGGCTGTTAACGCCCTCAAGCGCGCCATTTATACCGGCCGGATCAGCCCGGCGCAGGCCAAACGTGTCGATGAAATGCAGGCTGTGGCCGATGCGTTGAGCCTGATGGCCAACATCGTGATGGCGTGGAATACCTCACAGATGCAGGCGGTCCTGGATCGCTGGTCGAACCGCCGCCAGGTCATTCCACCGGAACTGATCGGGAAGATTGCGCCCACCAGGCTGGAGAGCATCAACTTGCGGGGTGTGTTTCGCTTCCCGGTTGACCGCTATGCTGACCAAATCCTGCCTTCGCGGCCAAATGCATCGATAACTGGCACCAATGGATGAAACCGACCACGGTTTGACGCCACGAATCGCAGATTTGAAAGTGAACAGGAAAGTCAATGAAATCAACGATCTACCAACACCACCTCCGCGCCAGTGCTAGCTTTTCGTACCGTCACTTATTGCACTGAAAACGAGGAGACCCCTACCGGGCTAGCGGCCTCAATCTGGTAACGGCTGCCGTCGTGTTGTGGAACACGGTCTATCTGGAACGGGCTGCGCACGCGCTGCGTGGCAACGGCCATGCCGTTGATGACGCGCTGTTGCAGTACCTGTCGCCGCTCGGTTGGGAGCACATCAACCTCACCGGCGATTACCTCTGGCGCAGCAGCGCCAAGATCGGCGCGGGCAAGTTCAGGCCGCTACGACCGCTGCAACCGGCTTAGCGTGCTTTATTTTCCGTTTTCTGAGGCGACCCCAGGTAGGTGGCCGGGGCTGATGATTTCGACCCGATCCGCAAACACCAGTACGCGGATCGGCGCGCTGACGAAGTAGTCGCGGTGAATGAGGGCGTTGGCGACCAGCTCTTCCCAGACGATGCGGGGAATCTCAGGCTGCCCCGGGGAGTTGAAGCCCTGTTCGCCCTGCGCAGCGCGGGTGTTGGCGACAATAAAGCCCAGCGTCTGCTGGAACACGTCAGCCAGCTTGCCGGCGATGTCACGGCTGTCGATGTAGCGTTCGTCCTCAATCTGGGTGCCGACAAAGGCGACGGCCTTGACGATGAAGGCGGGTAGCGCGTAGTGCGGTGATTTGGCGAATAGCAGACCGCCCGCCACGTTGAGCTGCCCCTGGTTCATCAGGTTCATGTTGGTCAGCAACTGCGGCAACGGCTGGTTATGCTGGGCGAGCGGCTCACCGAATTGCTGCTCGAAGAAGGTTTCGAAATAGGGCATGTCCACATCGCCCGCGCTCAAGCCCGCCACGGGCGTTTCGTCGGCGTGCACCAAGCCCGCCTGCTGGAACAGTCGCTGCAATTCCTCGCGCGAGGTCGCGCGGCGCTTGTCCGAGCCGTTCTTCACCCAAATCGCGCCGTTCTTGTCCATGTAGGGCTTGTTGACGCCTTCAGCGATGGACAGCACCAGCACCGTGCCTGCCGGGTGGGGCACGTTTTCCGTGAGCGGGTTCACGGCGGGACGCACGACCTGTGAGGCCACGTTGGCGATGAGCATGTTGAGACGAGCAACGTCGGCGCCGGATAGTCCGCGCACCGAACCGTCGTCGTTCACCCCAATGAAGATGCGACCACCAGCGGTGTTGCTGAAGGCAACAATCTCCGCTGCCAAGGCGTCGGCATTGTTCATGTCCGTCTTGAACTGCTGCCGACTGTCCTCGCCCCGGCTGAGCAGGTCGATCAGCTCTGTGGTTTCCATAGGTTGTAGACCTCTTTGCGACGGTTGAAGGCTTCTTGGCCTCCTTCCATGATGTTGATGATGGCGTCCTGCACCGGGCGGGCGTCGATGCTGCCGCTTCGCGTGGCGACCTTCTCGTCCTGGTATTGGCAGGCGTGCACCTGTTCCGCGTCACCCAGCACCGGGAAATTGGCGTTGTGGGTGGCGAAGATGAATTGGGCGTGAGGCTTCATTTCCCGTAGCAGCTTGATCACATCGTCGTAGATGGTCTGGTTGTCCAGATCGTCTTCCGGTTGGTCGATGATGATCACGTCGTTCTGGCGTTGGCTGAGCACGTACAGCAACAGCGCCGAAGCGCGCTGCCCGAGAGAGTGGTGCTTCAACTCCTTGCCGCGATAGCGGATGACGAAGCGGTTGGGCACCTGCCAGGTGACGAACTCGGTCAGGTTCTGCATGAAGGTCTTTTCGAAGACCTCGGGGGTGCTGCCGGCCTTCGCCAAGGCTCCCGGCAGGGCACGCAGGAGGCCGCCGAAATCTGCATAGTCCTCCATCACTGCGCGCAGCGTGGTTTCGCGGATGTTGCTGCCCTTGAAGAGCTGCTGCATGAAGCTGATGGCGGCTTCCTTGTCGCCCTTGAAGTCCGCTTCGATCTGCAGGGCGGTGTGGCCAGCATTCACTCGGTCCAGCTCTACCTTGATGGTGTTGAACTCGCTCAGCCATAGTTCATTGAGTTTGTCGATCTCGGCAAACAGCGCGTCGCGGATGCTGGTCTGCTGTGATTCCTGCTTGGCCAGCGCCTGAAGCATTTGCTCCGCCTTGGTTTTGCGCTGCTGCTGGGCCAGGAAGTCGTCCGGCTGGATGGCAGTCATGCCGGTTTGCTTGAGCTCCTGAGCTAGTTGGCGCTCGACTTGTGCGAACTCCTCCTGAAGGCTCCTGCTTGCGCCTTCAAATTCGCCCTGTTTGGTCTTGAGGCGAGCTGCAATGACGTTCGCTTCTCGCTCGATCTGCTTGAGCTGATCGACCTTGGCAACGAGGTTGGAGAACTCGGCGTAGTAGGCCGTGAAGAAATCCGGGTTCTGCTTGGAAACGTAGCTCGTTGCGTTCCGCAGCTCGTCCTCATGCTCGGCAATCAGACTTCCTAGAGCGAGGATGAAGCTGTCTGCCCGCTCCGTCATGCGCGCGAGCGCTGTGGCGTCCTGCTGGAAGCCAAGTCGCTTTTGGAGCTTATCGGCGACACCGTGCTCCGCGAACTTGGTCAGACGGAAGTTGGCATCATTTAGTTGGGTCTCGAAGTCGCGCTTGAGTTCGGCCGTGTTGCTGAGCTTGAGCCAGCGCTGAGCAGCGTCGCGCACGCGCTGGCGTTGAACCTCGATTTCGTCACGCAGCACACGCAGCTTCTCGCCAACCAGCTTTTCCACCAGATCGGTCTCGAAGCCTTCGCCGGTGCTGGAAAGGTCCTTCTGGCCGAAGTAGATCGGACGGCGCAGTACGGTCTCCCGGATCGACACGCCGGGTTGCAACTTGCCGCCTAAATAGACATTTGGGGCTTCGCGGAAGATGCGCGAGATGGTGAATTCCTGTCCGTACACGTCGCATGCTGTCAGCGTCACCTTGCCGCCGCTGCCAAGGGTATGGCGGATCAACTCATCCTTGTACTTGGTGTCCTGCGCCTTCTCGCCGCGTGGAATGTCGAGGGCGTAGCGCACTGCCTCCAGGATGGAGGATTTGCCGCTGCCTCGGATGCCGATCAACGTGTTGAGTTCGGAAGAGAAATGCAGCACCTGCCCGTCGAGAATGCCGCCGTCGAAGCGGATGCTGCGGATGTACGACGCTTGATGCTTGGGCGGCTCCATAGCTACCCGCCCAGCGGGATCGCTCAAGGCAAACTTGACCGCCTCGAAGGACAGCTCGCCCAGCTTCAGGTAGCTGGCCTTGCCTCGACCGATTTCATCGACCCTCTTCGGGTCGCTGCCCTCCAGTTCGGCGGGGTACCAGCTCTGTAGCCAGCTTTGAATCTTCGTGCGGCAGGGTTTGTCTTTACCTGCGCCGTCGTGCGTGCGCACCTTCTGAAAAGCCAGCGCTCTGCGTCGGAAAAACTCGTTTTGCCCCAACTCAGTCAGTCGGCCGCCATCCAGCTCCGCCCACAGGCCACTCGGGGCTTCGACATGGGCGAAGACAAGAAAGAAGTCCCGGTGATAGCCCTCCAGTTTCTTGATGGTCTCCAGAAGCGACCATGAAGTGCGTCCGTTCTCCTGCTCGTACTGCGCGGGCGTTTTTCCTTCGAATGCACTGGTCAGGAAGGGGTTGATGTAATTGTGTTCATCGATCCATTCGTCGGAGAACACAACAAGCGTGTGGATGCCATTAGCCCCGTCGTTGACCGACAACTCGACGCCTGGCAGCAGCGCAATGCCCTTCTTCTGGGCCGTCTTGCGCAGTGCTTTGAATTCTTCGAAGTCGAACTTGTTGTGGTTGGTGATGACGCCTAATCGGATGCCCGCTTTCTCCAACGCATCCACATAGTTGCTGTTGTAGAAGTTGTCATCGCCTGTGAACTTGAATTCACGGTCCGCTCGGGTATGCAGATGAAAGTCAGCGCGGATCCACTGCGCCCCTTCTGCAAAGACCATGGATCGAGCCTCTGACTGATTCGGTCGCAGACTTTCCATCATGGTTCATCCTTATAGTTAGTCCGCGCGTAGCCCACCAGTCGAGCGGTCTGCGGGTCATAGATAAACTCGGTGATCGATCCATCTCGAATGCGCTGAACCGCCTCGTCGATCACATGAAGTGGCACTAGGAACCATTCCTCAGGCTGCACAGGATGACCGAAGCGGTCGTTGATCGTGATGTTCAACCGCGCGGGCGCGAACAGTCTGTGGAACAGGTTCTCCATCCGGGTGCGGTTGATGCCTGCGAGCTTGTAGGTCGCTACCACTTCGACCTTCGCCAGCAGATAGGTGGAGTCGTATTCGGCGTTGGCGATGCGCGTCTCCACCCTGCCCCCGGTCACGCCGACCTTGTGGATGATCTCGCGGTGCTGCGCGACATAGGGATGATCGGAGAGGGAGCGCAGGACGTAGATCGTGCCGCTTTCGACATCACCGGCCTCAAGCTCGCCGCCGAAAGAGAGTTGCCCGCTCTCTGGCGAGGCCAGCCGCCGCGCGGCGGGGTCGTTGTAAAACGCTCGCTGGAGCGAGCGCAGCAGCAGATTGCTTTCGGTGCCGTTGGAGAAGATGAGGCGCAGGCGGCGGTCCACTTCCCCAGCGGTGGTTTTCAACGGCTCGCCGACCTCGGCGACGTAGAGAGTAAGGCCATCGAGAACGAACAAGTCCCCGACTTCAATCGCACGGCGGCCCGCTTCGATGGGCTGGGACTGGCGCATACCGGTTCTGACTTCCGCTTGCACGCGTTCGAACAAGGGCCGGAAGGTCTCGAAGTCCTCGCAGGGCTTGCGATCCGCGATCTCCTCGGCGGCGCGCTTTTCGGCGCTGGTACGGACATGGCGCAAGACCGTGATGTCGTCCGCGCCGGCAACATCCGCCAGTTCGGCAGCCAGGTCGTCGATGTCGATAGTTTCGTCCGCCGAAGCGGCAACGGTCGGTGCCCCAGCAAGCAAGCCCTGATGATCTAGCGGCTCAAGCAAGGCGCGGCAATCCGGGAGCGCGCGCAGCCGGTCGAGCCGCACGGCATATAGGCGCTCGAATATGTCGCGGGCTTCGCCATGCTGCGGCGCACGCCCGTGCTGCTCTGTGAAGCGTTGGATTTCCTCGAAGCCAGCAATGACACGCTCCTCGCTGGCTGGGCGGCCATTTTTCTTCTCAGCCGGAGCGAACTCGGCCAGCTCTGCCGCCAGGTCGTCAAGATCGGAGTTACTCATAGCGCCCCTCCGCCTTGAAGCGCATGAAAGCGGCAGCGCCTTCGGCCATGCGTCGCTCCCAAGCATCCTGGGAATCGAGCGCCGGAATGCGGCCGCGCTCCTTCTTGAACTGAACGGCACGAACGGCCATCTCCTTCGCCTCGTCCGGCGTCAGGCTCGTGCGCTTGGCCGAGATAGCCGCCGCGACCTGCTTCAAGCTGTCCTCGCTCATGGTCTTGGCAAGGATGGCGTAGGCTTCCCCGAAGGGGTTGATGCGGTCGATCAAGTCGATGTCCAACTCGCGCACGTCCATCGCGAAGCGGCGCACGCCGTCAATCAGGGCGGTGTTGGGTGACCCGTCGCTCTCACCTTCGGTAACAAGCCGCTTGGCCTGCTGCGTGAGGTTGAGGGCAGCGATGGCGTGCTGACGCACGGCCTCCTGATCTTCGACGTCAAGCTCGGGATACTTGTCCTTGATGATCTTGCCCATACGAACCTGCGTCAGCTCTTCGGGCACCAACTCCTCATCGAACAGGCCACGCTCGATGGTGGGTTTGTCCTGCACGAAAGCCGCGATCACTTCGTTCAAGTCTTCCTGGCAGATTCGGGCCGCCTCCTTGCTCTTGGGCTCGGCAAGCCCCTTGATCTCGATTTGGTACGCCCCTGTCTGCTCATTGACACCGACATTGCAGCGGTCCGCGTCGTAGCCACCTTCCCCATAGTCAAAGCCCGGCGTCGGGCCGCTGTCGGGGTTCTTGGGCTTGAACTCGAAGCGCGGAGCAAGAACCTGCTCCATCAGCAGGCTGGCCGCGATGGCCTTCAACGTATCGTTGACGGCCTCGGTGACAGCTTCCTCGGCTGCATCCGGCTCGGCGATCAGGTTGGTGAACCTCGCGCGGGTCTTGCCGGGCGCGTCGCGGGTAGCTCGGCCGATGATCTGCACGATCTCGGTCAGGCTGGCGCGGTAGCCCACGGTCAGCGCATGTTCGCACCAAATCCAATCGAAGCCTTCCTTCGCCATGCCCAGCGCGATGATGATGTCCACATGGTCGCGGTTGTTCTTCTGCGCCGGGTCTTTGAGCGAGGCGGACACGCGGTCGCGCTTGGCGGCATCGTCATCGACGAGATCGGCGATCCGCAGCACGCGGCCATCGGGGCGCTTGATACGTTGGAAGCCGGTCGCAGGGTCGATGCCTTGCCATTCACCCAGCGCCTCGATGATGTGCTCCACTTCCCGCATCTTGTCCTTCGTGCTCTCGCGCGAATTGACGTTGGGGATGTGGATGATGGTTTTCTCGGCGGGATCGAGGACATTGAGGATGTCATCGACGTAAGGCCCGCTGTAGAAGAAGTAGCCGATGTCGAGCTGCTTGAGGTACTCGTAACCGTTGAGCTGCTCGTAGTAGGTGTAGGTGACGGTATCGAACTTCGACTCATCCTGCGGCGCGAGCACGGCCTCGGCGTCGCCACGGAAGTAGGAGCCGGTCATGGCAACGATGTGCGTCTTGCCGCGCGCGAAGAACTGCCCGAGGTGCAAGCCGAGCTTGTTGTCCGGGTTGGCCGAAACGTGGTGGAACTCATCGACCGCAATCAGTCGGTCGTCGAACGCCTCCACGCCGTAGGCATCGACCGCGAAGCGGAATGTCGCATGGGTGCAGACCAGCACCTTGTCGTCGCCTTCGAGGAATGCGCCCAGCGACTTGACCTTGCCCCCGTTGTCGTTGCCTGGCGCGTTGCACAGGTTCCACTTGGGCTCGACCTGCCAGTCGGACCAGAAGCCGTATTTCGACAGCGGTTCGTCGTTGAAGCTGGCACCGATGGACTTCTCCGGCACAACGATGATGGCCTGCTTCAAGCCTTGGTTCTTGAGCTTGTCGAGTGCCACGAACATCAGCGCACGGCTCTTGCCCGATGCAGGCGGCGACTTGATGAGCAGGTATTGCTCGCCTCGCTTCTCGTAGGCCCGCTCCTGCATGGGCCGCATCCCAAGAGCATTGGCCTTGGTCGATGCGCCGTTTCGGGCGTAGGTGACGGAAACGGACGGTACGGACTTGATCTTGTCGCTCATGCGTTGGCTCCCGCTTTGCGCTTCTTGCTCTTGGCCGGTGCAGCCGAAGCGGTCATCTTGGTGTAGAGGTCGAACAGCTTTTCCAGCCGTTCGGTGTCGCTTTTAAACCGACGTCCGATGTAGATGCGCTCCAGCACTTCGTCGTTACGATCATGGGCGGCACGCAGGTCGGCGGGCATGTTCTCAGGGTCGTACAGGTCCGCGATGGTCGCGGGGAAGTGATGTTCCCGCGCCAGCAGGATGTCCTCCGCGCAGCGCGTGAGATCGGCCTTGTTTTTCTCGGTTAGCGTCGGCACCGGAAACGTGTTCCAGCCGATGGTGTTGGAGTAACGGTAGCGTGTCTCCAGCTTGCCGCAGACGGTGGCAATCCAGACAAGATGCAGGCGGCTGGCGATGAGAGCCATGTTCCACAGTGGGGCGTCGTAGAGGGCGAAGGCAAGATTGCTAACAATGGTGTCTGCCGTTACGAAACCCACGGGCAGATATTCACGGGACTCGGAAGACACCGTAGGAACAACTATGGCAGTTTCTTTGGCAACCCCAGCAATTTGAACAAACCGATACGGCTTCTTTGCGAAACTGCGCGTGGATTCAGCCGGCGAATTGCTGCGATTCTCCACCACTAACTTCAATCGTTGTGAGATGAGCTCGCTTGCATTTGCTGCATCAACCTCATCGTCTTCAATCCAGAAACAATATCGGAGCTTACCGTTAATCAGCTCTTCGGAACCGATGAAGCGTTTGATGAAAGAGCGTGCCACCGCATCGTCAGCCATGACATTTCTTGCCAAATCGGCGTCCATCAACAAGTTACCGCCATCGCGCGGCATGTTGCCAAATAGCATGACGGATTGCCCACCAAGCGGATCATTGGCTTTTTCAACATATGCCAAGCTATCTGGCACAAGATAAGGTCCGATGGCTGTGCATTGCTTGAGCATGTCCTCCAGAAACAACTGCTTAGGTTGATTGGATTTTTTCCCCAAGCCAATGACTACGACAGTCACACCCGCATTGTGAGCAGCAAGGTTGGCCCACTTAAACGAGGTGTGAGCGAAACGGATTTCACATCCGCGCTCAAAAGCGACAGGCCATACCTCACTGGCTTGTTGTCCTTGACAAACGCTGTTGGTTGCAACGAAAGCAGCAACAGCATCCGGCACCTTGTCTGCATAATCAAAAAAGCGTGCAAACCAGCCAGTCACGAAGTCGGTAGTCTTCGCCAGCTTGGGGTGCTTGGCCCACGCGTTCGCCAAATCAGCTTTCTGCTCGTCGCTTTGCCATTTGCTGCCCCTGTACGGCGGGTTCCCGCAGATGTACGTTTCCCCGCCTTCGTTCTGAAAGTCGATCTCGGCTTGGTCGAGCGTCGTCTCAAAGAGGTCGTCCGCCTGCAACTTCACGCTGGTGCCGGTCGCAGGGCACACACTCAGCCAGTCGATCCGAAGCGCGTTGTGACACGTGATCCAATTCTCGTTGCGCAGGGGCAGAAACTCTGCCAAGGCCAGCTTCTGGCCCCGGTACAACACATCGCACTGATATTCGGCGATGACCAGCGCAAGGCGGGCGATCTCCGCCGGGAAGTCGCGCAGCTCGATCCCGCGAAAGTTGGTAAGCGGAATTTCTGATGCACGATCCGGCTCGCCGCGCCGCCGGTTGATCTCGGCCTCGATGGCCCGCATTTCCTTGTAGGCGATGACCAAGAAATTGCCTGAACCGCAGGCCGGATCGAAGACCCTGATCTTGGCGATGCGCTTGCGCAGGTTGAGCAAGGTGCGCGGGTTGCCGCCCGCCTCTTCCAGCTTGGAACGCAGGTCGTCGAGGAATAGCGGATTCAGCACCTTCAGGATGTTGGGGACACTGGTGTAGTGCATCCCCAACTCGCCGCGCTCCTCGTCCTCGGCGACGGCTTGGATCATCGAACCGAAGATGTCAGGGTTGATCTTGGTCC
This sequence comes from Acidovorax sp. JHL-9, assembly GCF_000426205.1. Lineage (NCBI taxonomy): Bacteria > Pseudomonadati > Pseudomonadota > Betaproteobacteria > Burkholderiales > Comamonadaceae > Acidovorax > Acidovorax sp. JHL-9. The sequence continues at coordinate 19,991 of NZ_AUEX01000023.1, read as the reverse complement.
AGTCCAAGCCGCCCACATGCAGCAGGTAGGACCGGGCGATCTTGCTGAATCGCGGCACCTCTTCACTGCCGGAGAATAACTGCCCGTTGACGTAGGGGAAGTCTTCGGCCCATCGGGGAACCTTGGCGGCGGCCCGGTCCTCGCGCTTGGTGTTCATAGCGCGGAACAGCGTGGCGAGAACCTCGTGCGTGTTCGACGAGTCCCTGGCGCTCATCTGCGCGACGGTTTCGGTGAAGCGCCCCTTGCCGACGAAGATGTCGGTGTCCTCGGCGAAGAAGCAGAAGATCAGCCGCGCCATGAGCTTGTTCATGTCGTGCCGACGCTCCGCCGAGCCCCATTCTGGGTTGTCCTTCAGCAGTTCGACATACAGACGGTTCAGGCGGCTGGTGGCCCGGATGTCGAAGGCGTTCTCACTGATCTGGCGGACAGTGCTGATGCCCGCCAGCGGCAGGAAGAAGCCGAAGTGGTCCGGGAAGTCCTTGAAGGCGCAGGCAACGGTCTCGCCGCTGGTCAGGTCCTCGGCCTCGAAGTCCACGCCGTCAGTGGCGAGGATGAACTTCGCTTTGGCCTTGACCGTCGCAGGGCTGACCTTGAGGGCGGCCAGTGTCTGGGTCACCCGCCCTGCGTCGCAGGTCAGGATGTGGATGTTGCTGGTCTGAAGAACACCGCCGAGGTCAGACTTGTTCGACGCCCCCGCGCGCAGGCGTTTGATGGTCGTCGCCTTGTTGCCAAAGGCTTCAAGGAAGGTGTAGGGGAACTCTGCGGGGTCAAAGGGCCGCTCCGCAAGGTCGGTGATGGCCTGTTCGATTTCTACGGCGTTCATGGGCGTGCAGCCCCCCCTTGGGGCGTGGCCGCCTGGCTGCTGTCGTTCTGCGGGGCGCTCATGTCTTGTCCTGCGTTTTCTCGGCTATCTGTTCGGCAATCCAGCGATCCAACTCGCTGCGACGAAACCGCCAGGTGCCGCCCAGCTTGAACCCCGGTATCTCCCCTTGCTGGGCCAGCCGGTAAACGGTCTTCTTCCCTGCCTTGAGATAGACCGCCACTTCGTCCAGCGTGAGAATTTCGCTATCGGGTTGGTTCATGTCAGGTGGCTCGCTTGGTGTCGCACGGCGAAGTTTTCCAAAGTCTGGCCAAGTTTACCATCCAAGCCACCCAAATGAACCTCGAATCTCATGTGCGCAAAGCCATAGATTCGGCAGGCGCCATGCGTTGCGGCACACTCGTGGCACCAGCTCGATGGCAAGGTCATGCGCTTTAGCCAGCGGGTCGTAGATGGTTTACGCCAAGAAGGTGCTCGGCGTGTCTTTTTCCAGGGCAAAAACGCAACGTAGTACCCTTTGGCCTTCACAGCCGTGCTCTCTGTGGCCTCATCTGGATGAGACGGGCTAGGCAAATTAGCGTGAGGTGTGCGATGGGCCGAAAGGAAACCGAGGAAGCAATTGAAGAAGCCCGACGGGGTGGCTTGAAGCGGTTCGATTCCGTCGAAGCCCTGTTCGCCGACCTGAACGCCGACGACACGCCGGAAATTCGTGAAGGCAGCACGAACATCTATGCCGACCTGGGCCGCCTCGACACGGACGAAATGCAGGCCAAGGCCACGCTCGTAACCAAGATTGGTCAGGCCATCACGGCACGGCAGTTGTCAAACGACCAAGCGGCGGCGGCTCTTGGATTGACGCTGGCCGAGCTGGGCGAGCTGCTGGCCGGCCGCTTCCGTGGGTATTCTGTCGATGACCTGGAAGGCTTGGCGGCGCTGCTCGATGTGGCCGGCCGATGATTGACCCGAAGAACCTGGAAACCTGGCTGCATGAGAAGGCCGGCCCGGCCCATGACGCGCTGAAAGCCTACCCGGCCCGCGCCGTCTCGGCCGACCGGGTGCGCTACACGCTCGATGAGCTACTGGCCCAATGCGACCCTTCTGCCGAGCTGACCGCGCAGGAACGGGAATGGCTGGATGCGCCGGCGGTCGGCCGTGAAGTGCTGACCCCCTTCGACCCGGCCGAACACCTGACCAATGCCGAGGCCGTGGCTGCACTCCTGGCCGATGCGGAAGCCACCGGCGACCCGGCCTACATCGAGCACGCGCACCAGGTCGCAGCACGTGCGCGGGTTATGCACGGCATCAAGTAGGGAAGCTGGCCAGCATCGTCATGCCTGGCGGTGCTGCAGGTGGATCTCATCGCCGGAAATGACGATGCGAGATCTCACGCCAAGGGAGCAGCCTAGAGCAGCCTTCATCATCCGACATGGCGATGCTCGAGCATACCGACGCGCACTACCACCTTTGACGATGTATGACCGGAAAAGACAAGGGCGACCTAATAGCCGCCCTTGTCCTTCCCAGTGAGTTAGTCGATCGGTAAGAAGAATATTCTTCTTATTCTTCTTACCCGCCGCAAGACTACGCGACGTGCAGGGATTGCCGCACCGCGTCCAGAGCCAGGCGGAAGTCGTCCCGCGTGGCCTGGCCCGTCTCGGCCTGGTAGTACAGCACCATGAACATATTGGCGACGGCCTCGGCCATTGGTGAGAGCTGCTGCGCCGCCTCTTGGTCGATCCAGTCCAGGGCCGCGAGCTGCGCGGCCGCATAATGAACTGCCTGGGTTGCGATTGCATTGGTAGGATTCAAAGTTGCCATGATTCACCTCTGTAGTAGGTGGGTTGTGGAAGTGTCGGCCGGCCCCACGCCGGCCGGCGCGCTTTACCGCTGGCCGCTGCTGTAGAAGCCGGCCGCTTCTGCCAGCGGCGTGTTCCTGTTGCTGCCGCTGTAGCTGTTGCTCGATGACCTGGCCGCCGGCCTGGTGGCCTCGATGGCAGAAGGAGCAGAGCGATCAATAAAGGCCGAAACTTCCGCCGCTGCATCAAGCTCGGTTGATTGATCGCCAGGCTGCTCAAAATCCACCACCGGCCGCTGCACCTGGTCAAGCGCCAGGCAGTCGAAAAAGCCACTACGCCTCATAGTCACACCTCCGATTTACCGTGCTCGCGGTTGGCGAACGCGGCCACTTCATCATGCGAATCGGCCCCTGCCAGGTTGTTGCCGCCGAATGTCGGCACCGACTCGGCCGCCGCCTGGTCTTTCTCCGCACTCGCTCTGATAGCCGCCGCGATCTTCCCGCCGGTGGTGTCGGCGATGCGTTCGACAGCGGCATCGCGGATGCTGGCGGCCTTGGCCTTCGCAACCTCGCCGACGCCTTGCATCAGGCTCGCGCCGGCGTCGGCCGTCACGCGGCCCGCCGTGCCAAGCGCCGATGCGGCCGAGGCCAGCAAGCCGGGGACGGTGCTGCCTGGTGCGGCCTGCTGGCCGCCTTGCTGGGCTTTCTTGCTGCTGGCTTCGTCGCCACCCTTCGAGCTGGAACCTCCGCCCGATTTACCGGACTGCTGCCCATTGCCGCCACCCGAGCCGCTGGCACCGCGGCCCGAGCTGCTGCCGAAACCGGCGGCCTGTGCAAGCGGTGTAGTGGTGCCCGCACCTGAGCTTGACCCGCCACCAAAGCCAGCAGCTTGCGCAAACGAGCCTGCATCGCTGCCGGAGTCGGAGCCGCCGCCAAGCATGGGCATTCCGCCCGATTCACCGCCGGCGCTAGACCCTGCTTTCTCGAACGCTGCTTTGACCGCCGACATACCGCCGGCGGCCGAGGCCGCACCACCCATCACGGCCGCGCCGGCCACGCTTGCCGCACCGGCGGCCATACTCGCCGCGCCCATAGCCGCACCTATGGCAGCACCCGCGCCAAAGTTGCCGATGCCACCCGCGCCGCCGATCCCCGAGCCGGTGATGATGCCGGCGACAAGAGGGGGAACACGATTGACCAGCATGAGCAGCGCAACGCAGAAAACCAGCATCACGCCCAGCTCTTCAAAGTTCAACGTGCCGGTGTTCATCCTGGCGTAGAAGCTGGTAAGCAGGTCGTTCCCGATGCCGACCAGGAGCACCATCGTCATGATCTGCACGGCCACGCCCAGCACGGTCTTGTAGTAGTTGATCGCCATGTCGGACGTCCAACGCGAACCACCGAAGCCGAGGAAGAAGATGCCGGCGTACATCAGCAGCCAGCCCGAGACGAGCAGCAGCAGCATATTCACGGCGACAACTGCCAGCAGGATCAAGATGCCAACGCTCAAGGCCACACCGATGAAGCTATCCACGGGCGACCAGATCGACGAGTTTGTGAATGCCTGCTTCAAGATCATGAAGCCGATATCCACGATGCCCGAGGGTGTCACCGATGCCACCCCGGATGCCTGCTCACCGATCCGGGCCAGTGACTGGATGATCGAGTTGGCGAAGGCGGGGCCGTTGCGCAGCAGCCAGAGGAAAAAGCCGAAGAACAGAATGAAGCGGATGAACTCGGCGAAGAATTCACCAATATCGGCCTTGCGCAGCGCCATGAAGCCGAACGTGAAAACCAGCGAGATCGTGCCCAGCGTCCAGAACAGGAACATCGCGGCATTCATCACCACCGTCTGCCAGGACGTGGCCCGCGTGGCGAACTCCGTCACCACCTGGTCAAGCATCCCCTGGTTGGTGAGCTGGGCCGATGCAGCGGTGGAGTAAAGCGCGAGGGCGACGCCGATCAGCGCCGCCTTGTGCAGTGTTTTCATGGCTTCGCCTCCTTCTGGTCTTTCGGGTCGGCCAGTTCGAGCCAGTTCATGGGCTTCTCGGTCGGCGCGATGCCGCCGGCGGCCGGCGACCGGCGCGAGCACAGCCCGGCGAATTTCTCGCGCGTGGCCCTGTCCTCGATCTTCTTGATCGCCTCGATCTGGCAATTGGTGTCATTGACCTCGGGCATGGGCGGGATGGCCGGCTTGTTGTCGCAACCAGCCACCAGCACCACCACGAGGCCGGTAAGCAGCATCGTTTTCTTCATGGTGCAGGGCCTCCGTCAGCGGGTCAGTTCGAGCCAGTTTCTCGGGTTGGCCGTCCGCTCGATCCTGGACTCCCGAGAAGTCGCGCCGGCGGCCTGCTGTTGCGCCTCTAGGTCGGCCTGCGCCTGCATCCTGGCCGTCGCGGCGTTCTGCTGTGCGATCAGCAGGCCACGGATTTGCAGAAGCTGGTTTGCTTGGTTGGCGGCGAGCTGGTTGGCGAAGCCGATGGCCTGCATCTGGCCGTTCGCACCCTGCGCGGCAGACTGGAGCCGTTCGAGCTGGCGAGCATCGGCGGTCAGGTTGCGCTGCTGTTGCTCCAGGCCCTTGAAAAGCGCGTCGTTCGCCTTCTTCTGGCTCTCGCTCGCCAGGCGGCGGTTTTGCTCCATCGCGGCGCGCTCAGCATCCGAGCACCCGGCTGCCGAGAAGCACGGCGAGCCGCGGTAGTAGCTCACGTCCTGGAACTTGCCCAGGTAGGCGTCGAGACTGCCGAGCTGGTTCCTGTAATAGTCCAGCGTGTTGACGGCATTCATCAGCCCGTTGATCGTGGACTGCGCCTGATCCCAGATATAGGCCGCCGGGGCCATCGTGTTTTGCAGCATATTTTCGTACTGCTGCAATTGGGTCTGGTACTGCTCAATCTGCTTGAGCGTCTGCGCCACCGACTCGATGGCCGTCATGACGTTCTGCACCAGGTTCCCGCCGTCGATGACGGGAATGCCGGCCTGCGCCGGGGTGATGATGATGCTGCCGGCCAGGGCAGCGGCAAGCGCGGTTTTAGCCGCTAAAAGGCGGACGTGTTTCATGGTCGAGTTCCTGGAATGTGATGAGCGGCTGCACTGCGCCTGCCGGCTGCCTGGTCGGCAACTGGCGGCGTTGGGCCATCACAGAGACAGCACGCCGTATCGCTGTCCCGGTACCCCGACCTGAGCGACACCGTAGCGCCCGGCCATTTCTGTTTAACATCGGTGTACGGGGGTGAAGCTCGCACTGCACCTCCCAGGGAGTGAAAGCGCTCGTCATCGACCACGCCCCTTGCCGTTCTCTTGGCGTTTGGCCCTCTTGGCCTCCATCTGCGCCCGTAGCCGCGCCTCGCGCTGCGCCAGTTCGGACGGTGCTGATGATCGTACTTTGGCTGGCATCGGTGCTTGCGTCGGCCGCTGGGCTCCGCCCTCGATGTACAGGCCGCCGAGCTGGCCCAGCGTGTGCAGGCCATGCCGACGATGCGGCGGTGGTTGCCGGCCGACAGGTGGCGCGCCGGGACGGACTCTGGCCTGAGCCTTCGCGGCCTCGACCAGCCGCCGACGCTCCAGGATCGGATCGGTGAAGACGATGGGCAGCCGCGCATCCACGGCCGCCCGGATCGCGGTGGCCTTGAACGCCACGCTGCCGCTGACGGTGATGCGTTCGCCGTAACGCCCCATCGCCATGCGCAAGGCGGCTAGCACGCCGGCGCGGTCAGCCTCACTGGACACAGCCAAGCGCTCGCCATCATCACGCACGGCTGAGCTGCCGGCGCGGTAGATGATGGTGCCCTTCTTCGTGATGTTGTCGATCACCAAGGCATAACCGGCCTTCACCACACCCTCACCCTGAAGGGTGTCCCCCTTTAGGCCCTGGGCCGCCTCGCGGGCGCGCAGCGCATCGAGTGCCTGGCCATCGCCGGCCTGGGCTTGCTGCTTGAGCCAATCGGCCCAAGTGCGTCGGCTGTGCGCCTGGTAGATCGCCGCCCGCTCCTGGTCGTGGCGCTTGTGGATAGCCTCCAGGTCGGCCCGCAGCGCGGCGCTGGCCTGGCTGTAAAGCAGCCGCTTGGTCAGGCGGCCATCGGTCAGGTGCTTGATCGCCGCCCGCTTGGTGGCCGCCACCTTCTTGACGTTCTCTACGGCCCGATCCTTCCGGCGGTTCGCCTCGGCCAGCGCGCCGGCCCTGGTGGCCGTGAGGTGCTGCTGTGCCTCCTTGTACCGGGCGTACAGCTCGACCGTGTTCACGCGCAGGCGGATCGGGTCTTTCTGGTACTGCCGCTTCGCTTTGGTTCGTGTCTGCCGTTCGGGCGAAGCCTCGAACGGGCCAAGCCGCGCCTCCAGCTTCGGCTTGGAAAGGTCGCGGGCTAGGGTGCTCGCCTTGACCATCGTTCCGTCGCCGGCCTCGATCACAAGGCCGTTCGCACGCTCGCGCAGCTCCAGGCCGTTGTCGCGCATGACCTGGTGCAGCTCCTGCCAGGACTGCGCGCCCTTGATCTCGTCCAGGCATTCGCGCTTGATCCAGCCGACCAGGCTTTCCACGCCCGCGTGCCGCTCCATGTCGGCCGCCCTGCCCTCGGCCCCGCGCTGGCGTGGCTCGTGGTTGTCGCGCTCCAGGCCGTAGTCGCGCTCCAGGGCCGTGCAAAGCTCGGCCAGCGCCCGATGCGAGTAGTACGGCTCGTGCATCGTGTGCCGCGTCGGGTGAATCTTGTTGATGGCGATGTGGATGTGCAGGTTGTCGGTGTCGTTGTGAACGGCACTGACGCGCTGATGCTCGCCATAGCCCAGCCCGGCGCAGATGCGTTCCTCAATCGCCCGCAGGGTGTCGGCGCTGGGCTGCTCGCCGGCCCGGAAGCTGACGATCAGGTGATAGGTCTTGTCGCCCTTGGCCCGCGTGTTCGTGTGCTGGGTCGCCAGAACCTCCGTGATGGCATCCTGCACCGACACGGCATCGCAGTTCGTGATCTGCACCTGGCCCAGCCGGTGATCCTTGCTCTGCGCGTCGGTGACGTAGTTCACCAGGCCGGCGAAGTCGGACTTGCCCAGCGAACGCATGGGCACGTGCTTGGCGATCATCGGGCGGCCTCCGGCTTTTTAGCCGCTAAAACGCTCAAGGCTCGGCCCTCGGTTGCACCACGGATTTCATAAGCCGGCTCATTTCGTCCTGGGTGGCCTCGATCCGCCCCAACAGGGCAAGGATCGTGGCGTCACCGAAGCGGGCCGTGCGCGGGTCGTCGGTCAGCCATAGCTTGAGCAGGCCGCCCAGCCGGCCAAGGTCGCCATTCACGCGCACCAGCTCGCGCACGTACTCGTAATCCATGACGCCCTTGATCTGGTAGCCCTGGCCCACGTCGCGCAGATAGCGCGCCACGCTGACCCCGGCCCTCTTGGCGTTCGCCTCGATCTCGGCCCGCTCTTCGGGCAGGCAATAGACCTTGATGGGCGGACTGCCCTTCCTCGTCACCTTGTTCTCGTTGGCCTCCATCTTGGCGTCCTCATGTCGTTGCCGGCGGTCGCCGGATGCCTCGCAGAGCAGGATGCCCGTTGAGCGCCGTAGGCGCGAATAAGGGAAAGTGAAGAGGAACACCGCGCCTGCGCGGTGGGCCTACTTCACACATCCTGCCCGCCTTACGGCGTTGTTTTTGCCTCGTAGGACCCATCGAATCTCGCGCTGTAAGCGCACCGTTGGTTCGCAACAGCGCGCCAGCAGCGCGAAAACCGACGGAAATGCCCCATTTCCACGCGCTTGCAGCGATTCAACAACCATTTGCAGTGTTTCAGCCGCGCACATGCAGCGATTGAGCACGAGGCTTTCCTCACTTCGTGCTGCACTGACTGATAGAGCCAGGCTGCGCATTGGTGATGTGCCGCCGAACGTATTTCAGAAACGTCTCATATCGAAAAGGAATGCGCCCGACCTCGCGCAGGTGCTCCCAGATGATCTTGAGCGCGTAGCCGGCCTCCATCGCTTGCTTCACGTCCGAGCGCACCGCCATGAAAGCGGCTAGGTAGTCCCTGCGCTTTATTTGCGAGGTCTTCTGCTGAAGAGCCAGCCGTGCGGCCAGCTCCTCGGGGTAGCTGCTTTCTGTCGTCGCCATGTCCGTAAACCTCCGTTATCAACTGAACTACTCCGAAGGTTACGGAGTGCCGGCCTACACAACATGCCAATAATTGGCCGAAATGGTTGACATGGAGCCGATGACACAGGCACACCCATCAAATCAGGGATGGCAGCCGTGTTCAGCACGGAAGGTTGAACGCCAAGAGGGAAGCCGGGAGCATCCACTATCGCTCTGCCCCTCAAGTGTCAAAGAGTGGATCTCATCGTCAGAAGTGGCGATGCGAGATCCAACGGCTGCCGTCATCGCCGGAACTGGTGATGGGGCCCTCGGTGCATCGTCAAAGGTGGCGTTGGTCGACCGTAGTCTGGACGTGGCCAGCCTCGCCGGAAATGGCGGTGCTGCAGCGCGCGCGAGGAAAGGTCAGCCTGATGACGTGGCCGGGAATCGCATTGAACTGTTGTATGTTGTAGCGCGCTACAACATACAACATACAACACCGCCTATTGACACTTGGGGGGCGCAGCGTTTTAGCCGCTAAAAAGACCGACTGGAGCCGACCACCCTTCTGGCGTACAACTCAACGGCCGAAGGCCGACCATTGGCAAGAGCCTGGCGTCGCCCGAATGGGCGGCGGCAAGTGCCGCGCCTAGTGGATGATCTTGGAAGATCATGGATGGAATTTGAGAACCAGCCGCAAGCCCGCGCCGTTGCTGTGTTTTTCGGTTTGAGGCGGGGAACGTTGCTACGGGTGAAGGGGAGCATTGCTACGGAGCTTGGGGAACGTTACTACGGGCTTCGGCCTGCCAATTTCCCACTTCCCTGCCGAATACTCGCTGACCTTCCAGCCCACGGTGGCAAGCTCGGCCAGAGCCTTGCGGGCCTTCTGGCGGCGCTTCTTCATGGCCTCGGCGTTCGCCTCGTCCGGCCAGACGTAGCCAGAAAGGGTATCAAGTTCCACGCGCCCGGCTTTGCCGGGATCGATCCAGCCGCACAGCCGTTGGTGAATCAGGCGGGCCGGGTCGGTTTGTAGCGCCCGCACCTCGGCCATCTCGATGCGGGTATACGGGCGCCGCCCAAGAATCGCCTCCGCAATCTGGGGATTCAGCGCGACGAATAACCGCCCGTCCTCCTCGTCGAAGGCATAGCTCATCAGGTGAAAAGACCTTTGCCTACTCCCCTTGGTGACTACCACCGTCACGTTTGCCATGCGCAGCAAGCACGCCTTGATCGCCCTGATGTTGTCGCCGCCATCGGTCAAGCCGATTTCGGCTAGCAGGCTTGTCATGCTCTCTCGCACGACAAGCGCATCCTGCCCTACCGCGTCGAACTTCGGCTCAAGGAATAGACGGAGTTGCTTCGGCAAGTCCGCTGTTGGCTCTGGCGTCAAGATGATGCCCTTCGGCCCTCCAAGAGCCACAAGACCTTGCAGCAGCCGCATGTCATCAGCACCAAGAGGCTCGAAGCCGACGAACCGCGCTAGTTCATTTTCGGCGTAGTGATACGTCACATCGAGCTTGAGCTTCTTCCGTTCGCCGCGCTTGAGACTGCGGAACAAGCCGGGGACCAAGCAGTGCATTGGATCGTGCCTGGCATGGGTGAGGTCAAAAGCCATCGCCTCGCCTCCGACTATCACGTCTTTCCTCATTCCTGCTGGCCTCATACAGCTCCACCGGCACCAGCACGCCGCCGGCGTGCCGCATGTACCAGCGATCAAGCGGCGTGGCGTCGTAGTTTTGCTTGCTGACGCCGAAACGCACGAAGTAGCCGCGCCGCTCATCGCCGATGGGTTGCCGGTCATGGGCGCGGTCGCTGAGGCGCTTCGCCTCGTCCTCAGTCATGCGGGCGACGTAACCGCACCACCTGGCGTTGTCGATCAGCGCGGACGCGCCACGCGCGGCCTGCTGCTGGTCGGTCTGCCCTTCGCGAGCGCTTCCCTTGCTGACGTGGTGCAGGTAGAGCACGGATGCGCCCGTGGAAGCCGCGACCTGCTCCAGCACGGCCACGAGGAGGGCCATGTTGCCGTTGCTGTTCTCATCGAGGGCGTGGATGCGGCTCAGGGTGTCCAGCACGATCAGCCTCGCCCCGGCGCTGTACTCGATGACGCGGCGCAAGTGAGCCTCGTCCATGACGTTCAGGCGCTTGCCCATGATCGGCTCAAGCGCAAGGTTCTCTGCGATGGCTTGGCGTGCCGCGTGTCCGAGGTGCTGGCCGATGGCGTGAATGCGCCGCACAAGCGCGGGCGGCGGGTCTTCCCCGGCCAGATAGACCACGCGCCCGGTGTGTGCGGGGGCCAGGCCCACAAGATCGCCGCCGGCAACACTGCATGCGATGCTCATGGCCGCTTCCAGCGCCCAGAAGCTCTTACCCGTCGCGCCTGGAGCAACGAGCGCGCCGACAGTCCCTGCAAGGAAGCCGGGCCATATGAAGTCCAGGACCGGCGGTTCTTGCTCAAACGCCGCCAGTACATCAATCGCCACGACTCAGTTCCCCGTTCTGTACAGGGACTCGTCGCTCAATACCTCGGCGATCTGCGACGTTCGGAAGTAGACGCGCCGACCGATCTTCAAGCGAGCCGTGTTGATTCTCCCCGCCCATTCGCTCGTCGTGCGCAAGCTGACCCGCAGGCCATCCGGTGATCGATCCAGAACACAGGCGAGCTGCGCCATGCTCAGCAGCGGGCCGAAGCGTTGCAGCAGCGTGTCTTCTATCGTCATTGCGTAAACCTCCGTTATCAACTGAATTGCAACGAAGGTTAGGCGTTGCTGGAGTTGCCAACACCCATTTAGTTGTCCACAATGGTTGACATGCTAAACGCAAAACACACCGTCATCTCCAAAGACTGCGATCCCACCGTCGCGGAAGCCATTAAGCAGTTCCATGATCGGTGGCAGCCTTACTCCGCATCGTCGAGGCAGCACCCAATCGTTCGGCTGATAGAAGAGTTGATCGACCCCGCTGTGGCCAAGTACACGGAAAAACTTCCACTGCGCTACCTGGGGCACATCCCCGGAGCTGGGACAGGGGTGGGCCTGAGCGGGATCATTCGATTGATTGGATTTGATGCGATGGTTCCCCTGCAACGGGAACTTCTACGGAGGTTCATCCGCCAGGAAGACTGCACAAGCGCAAGGGACAAAAGGTTTACAGCGACTCTCGAATCGCTGTTTGAGCTGGTATGGGCCTGCGCCTGCAAACAGCCGGTGGACTCTCCAATACGAGGCTCCGATGGAAAGCCACGGGGCTTGAATGGAAGACGCCGGCAAGGATTTTGTCGGTTTTGCGGAGAGCTCACCGCGCTCGCTTCATTTGCAGGCGATGAGTCTCAACTTCGCGGGGCCGCTGACACACTTCGCTTGAGCAGCCTGTACTGCGTTGCTCATCAGCCGAAGTTGCTCAACGGTGCAGGCAACCCCGCCTATAGACAAGCAAAACGATCCGTCGCGCAGTTCGATATCGAATTGGCAAGGCTCAAGCGGCAATGCGCGAAGCGAGCCACGCCCCATGCGGCGGCGTCCGGCGATAAGCTGGTTGATAACTACTTCTTTCACTACATGCTGGGTCAGACCTTGCAGCCAGCCGACATAACCGAGCTACGCAATCTAGCCCGATTGATGGTGGACTCGAAGCTGTCGGACACCAAGAAGAAAATTCTGATGCTGCAGTATTCCGGGCTCAATCAGTCGGAGATTGCAGAACAACTTTCGAGCAACGATCAACGGCCGCTGACGCGCCAAGCGGTGTCTAAGGCCCTTAAAGCGCTGGCATCGATCCCTGAAACGTTTCACCTGAAGAAGCAATAGAAGTGCGCTCCCTGCCCCATTTCTATGTCAACCAAAGTGAACAACTATTTGGCCGACTTGATCCGCATTGCCAGGCACCATCCGGCACATGTTCGCAAGTAATCGAAAGAGGCCAGGGGATGCAGGCAACGACAAGTAAGACGCTCATCAACCGCAAGAAACTGCTGGCAATGATTCCGCTGTCTGAGCGCACGATTTTCAACATGGAACAGCGCGGGGAGTTCCCGCGCCGGATCGCACTCACCAGCCGAAACGTCGCCTGGGACTTGGCAGAAATCGAGGAATGGATCGAGGCACGCAAGTCATCGGGCACGCAGGCCATGCGGCCCGGCTTCACCCCGTCGGTCGCAGCCACCGCTTTTTAGCCGCTAAAACGCCGCGCCCCTCAAGTGTCAATGACAGCCGAGACCAAGGTCACTGTTCTGGAGGCGCTGCCTACCTGCCATCCTCTGACTTAAGCCTTCGGCCGCTTGAGCGTCCATTCGTCGATCATGTCCGCCCAGTCCTGCAACATCGCCGTCCGCTGCTCGCGGTACTCGGCCTTGTTGTAGACGGCCCTGACGCCTCTCTGTTCGTGCGCCAGGGACTTCTCGATCCAGTCCGTGTTGTAGCCAGCCTCGTGCAACAACGTGCTGGCCGTGCGCCGCAAGTCGTGCGGCCCGAACTTGGCGAGCGGCTTTCCTTCCTTCTGCGCCAGCCGATACGTCAGCGTCAGCACCTGGTTGAGCGTGGCGCTGCTCATGGGTAGGTCTGAGTCGTACCGCGACGGCAGCACGTAGTCCGATCCACCGGCGAAGGTTTTCAGGGCAATGAAGATGTCCAGCGCCTGGCGGGACAGAAACACCAGGTGCGGATTGCGCCGCTTCATCCGCTCCTTCGGGATCGTCCAAAGCGCGTCGCTGAAATTGATCTCGCTCCAGGTCGCGTTGGTCAGCTCACTCTTGCGCACCATCGTCAACAGCAGCAGCTTGGCTGCCGCCCGAATGGATGGCGCTGTGCCAATGCGCTCCATGTACTGGTACATCAGGCCGATCTCGTCGGGCGTCAGCGCACGGTCGCGCGGCTCGAATTTGGCGATGGACGTTGGACGCACCAGCTCCGCCGGGTTCTCGACCTTCTGGCCACGCTCGATGGCCCAGCGATAGACCTGCATCACCACCTCGCGGACATGCACTGCCGTTGCCGGCGCGCCGCGCTCCACGATGGCATCGGTCAGTGCCCGCAAGTCCTCGTGGGTAATCTCCGCCAGCTTCTGATTGCCGAATTTCGGCTTCAAGTCGCGCTCGTAGACTGAGCGGCGCATGTCGCGGGTGGAGTCGGCCATCTGGTAGCCGCGCAGCCACTTTTCCGCCCAGGCCCCGAATGTCTCCGCGTCCTTGACGCGGGCCTTATCCCGCGCCTTCTCCTTGGCCGGCGACTTCCCGGCCGCGACCATCTTCTTGGCCTCGCCCAACCGCTCGCGGGCTTCCGCCAGGGTGATGCCGCCGACACCGTACCGGCCGAAGGTGATGGTCTCCTGCCTACCGTGGATCGAGTAGTTGTAGCGGAACGAGATCGCTCCGGCGGCCGTGACGGCTACATAGAGGCCGTCACGGTCATTCACCTTGTAGAGCTTGTCCTTCGGCTTGAGGTTGCGCAGCTTGGTATCGGTCAACATGGTTCTCGCCCTGATTCAGCTCAAATACCATGATCCGAAAACCGGCCGATCCTGGCGTAAAACAACAATAAAATCATTGCATTACGCCAATTCGATACCATGAGCATCCGCAAGGTGGTTGCATGGTATCGGCGACCTCTCATGGCATAGAAGCGTTCAATGCCATCCATCATGCCATGAAGAAACGGTGCTTGGCGATGCCAAATGTTGCCAGGCTGTGCCGAGCGAAATCACAAAAAAGCCCGCATTGACGCGGGCTTAGGTGTGTTTTCGTGCCACTAGGTGCCAGCCAGTGCCAGACGCCGAATCACTCCCACTCAATCGTCGCCGGTGGTTTGGAGCTGACGTCGTAGGTCACGCGGTTGATACCACGCACCTCGTTGATGATGCGCCCCGACACCTTCTTGAGCAGCGCGTAGGGCAGTTCGGCCCAGTCGGCGGTCATGAAGTCGCTGGTCTGCACGGCGCGCAGGGCGATCACGTAGTCGTAGGTGCGGCCATCGCCCATCACGCCCACACTCTTGACGGGCAGGAAGACGGTGAAGGCCTGGCTGGTGAGGTCATACCAGGTCTTGCCCGTGGCTTCGTCGGTGAAGTTGCGCAGTTCCTCGATGAAGATCGCGTCGGCACGGCGCAGCAGGTCGGCGTATTCCTTCTTCACCTCGCCCAGGATGCGCACGCCCAGGCCGGGGCCCGGGAAGGGGTGGCGGTAGACCATTTCGGGCGGCAGGCCCAGGGCCACGCCCAGTTCGCGCACTTCGTCCTTGAACAGGTCGCGCAGCGGCTCCAGCAGCTTCAGGCCCAGTTGCTCGGGCAGGCCACCTACGTTGTGGTGGCTCTTGATGGTGACGGCCTTCTTGCTCTTGGCGCCGCCGGATTCGATCACGTCGGGGTAGATGGTGCCCTGGGCCAGAAAGGTGGCGCCCTTGTGGCCAGCACCGCCAGCCTTGAGCTTGGCCGCCTCGGCCTTGAAAACGTCGACGAACAGGCCGCCGATGATCTTGCGCTTTTGTTCGGGGTCGCTCACGCCGGCGAGCTTGCCGAGGAACAGCTCGCTCGCATCCACGCGGATCACCTTGGCGTGCAGCTTGCCCTCGAACATGTCCATGACCATGTCGCCCTCGTTCAGGCGCAGCAGGCCGTGGTCCACGAACACGCAGGTGAGCTGGTCGCCGATGGCACGATGGATCAGCGCAGCGGCCACCGACGAGTCCACACCGCCCGACAGGCCCAGGATCACTTCTTCATCGCCCACCTGCTGGCGGATCTGCTCCACCGCCTCGGCGATGTGGTCGCGCATCACCCAGTCGGGCGAGGTGCCGCAGATGCCGAGCACAAAACGCTCCAGCAGCGCCCTGCCCTGCACGGTGTGCGTCACCTCGGGGTGGAACTGCACGGCATAGAAGCGGCGGTCTTCGTCGGCCATGCCAGCAATGGGGCAGCTTTCCGTGCTGGCCATGAGCTTGAAGCCCGGGGGCAGCTCGGTGACCTTGTCGCCGTGGCTCATCCACACGTTGAGCATGCCGTGGCCTTCGGGCGTGGTGAAGTCGGCAATGTCCTTGAGCAGCGCGGTGTGGCCGCGTGCGCGCACCGCCGCAAAGCCGAATTCGCGCTTGTGGCCGCCTTCGACCTTGCCACCGAGCTGGTGCGCCATGGTCTGCATGCCGTAGCAGATGCCCAGCACGGGCACGCCGAGCTGGAACACCGCTTCGGGTGCCTTGTCGGTGGTGTCCTCATACACGCTGGCGTGGCTGCCAGAGAGGATGACGCCCTTGAGCGAGCCGTCCTTGGCATACTCGCGCACCCACTCGTCCGTCACGTCGCAGGGGTGCACTTCGCAGTACACATGGGCTTCGCGCACGCGGCGTGCGATGAGCTGGGTGACTTGCGAGCCGAAATCAAGGATGAGGATCTTCTGGTGTTGCATGGTGGGCCACAGGAAAAAGACAAAGGCCCGAACACCTGGACATCGGGTTCGGGCCTGTGGTTGCTGAAAAATCAGTCCGCGCGGTAGTTGGGCGCTTCCTTGGTGATCTGCACGTCGTGGACATGGCTTTCGCGGATACCGGCGGTGGTGATCTCGACGAATTCAGCCTTGTTGTTCATGTCCTCGATCGTGGCGCAGCCGCAGTAGCCCATGGCGGCACGCACGCCTCCGGCCATCTGGAACACGATGGAGACCATCGAGCCCTTGTAGGGTACGCGGCCTTCAATGCCCTCGGGCACCAGCTTGTCGGCATTGGGGTTGCCCGTGGTCGACTCCTGGAAGTAGCGGTCGGCACTGCCCTGCTGCATGGCACCAATCGAGCCCATGCCGCGGTAGCTCTTGTAGCTGCGGCCCTGGAACAGGATCACCTCACCCGGCGCTTCTTCCGTGCCGGCAAACATGCCACCCATCATGATGGTGCTGGCACCCGCGGCCAGGGCCTTGGCAATGTCGCCGCTGTAGCGCACGCCGCCGTCGGCAATGAGGGGCACGCCCGTACCGCGCAGCGCGGTGGCCACGCTGTCGATGGCCATGATCTGTGGCACGCCCACGCCGGCAACGATGCGCGTCGTGCAGATGGAGCCGGGGCCGATGCCCACCTTCACCGCATCGGCACCGGCTTCCACCAGCGCCAGCGCGGCCGCGCCCGTGGCGATGTTGCCGCCGATCACGTCGACCTGCGGGTAGTTCTGCTTGACCCAGCGCACACGGTCGATGACGCCTTTGCTGTGGCCATGGGCCGTGTCCACCACGATGGCGTCCACACCGGCCTTCACCAGGGCCTCGACACGCTCTTCCGTGCCCTCGCCCACGCCCACCGCCGCGCCCACGCGCAGTCGGCCGTTGCTGTCACGCGCGGCATTGGGGAAGCTGGTCTGCTTGGTGATGTCCTTCACCGTGATCAGGCCCTTGAGTTCAAAGCTGTCGTTCACGACGAGCAGGCGCTCGAGCTTGTGCTTGTTCAGCAGGGCCTTGGCCTCGCTGGCCGTGGCGCCCTCCTTGACCGTGATGAGCTTTTCACGGGGCGTCATGATCTGGTGCACCTTGACGTCGTAGCGCGTTTCAAAGCGCAGATCGCGGCTGGTGACGATGCCCACCACCTTGCCACCATCGCACACCGGAAAACCCGAAATTCCCAGCTGCTCCGACAACTCCAGCACCTGGAGCACGGTGTGCTCGGGGGTGATGACGACCGGGTCGCGCACCACGCCCGACTCGTACCGCTTGACCTTGGCCACATGCGCGGCCTGCTCCTGGGGCGTGAGGTTCTTGTGCACGATGCCGATGCCGCCCTCCTGGGCAATGGCAATGGCCAGGCGTGCCTCGGTCACGGTGTCCATGGCGGCGGACACCAGCGGCAAGTTCAGCTGGATGTTGCGGGAGAGTTTCGTCGCGAGGGACGTGTCCTTGGGCAGGACCTGGGAGTACGCGGGCACCAGCAACACATCGTCGAAGGTGAGCGCTTTTCCAAGAAGGCGCATGAGAAAGCTCCAAAAAATGGATTGTACCCGCGCGGCCTGTGGCAAAAACGCTGCCACGGAAAGCAACTTGCTGGCAGCCCCATGGAGGCACAGCTAAACTTGCCGCCATGAAAATTCACAAGCTTGTGCTGCTGGCCTTCGCCTGCACCTGGTCACTGGGCGCTTCGGCCCAATGGCAATGGATCGACAAGGACGGCCGCAAAGTGTTCAGCGACCGTGCGCCCCCTCCGGACATCCCGGACAAGAGCATCCTGAAGCAGCCGGGAACCCGTATGGACCCAAGGCCCGCCCTGCTGGCTGGAGCAGCAGAACCCGCTGCTGCCGCATCCGCCCCGAAACCGTCGGCCAGCAGCGCCACCGGCGGCAAGGACAAGGAACTTGAAGAGAGAAAAGCGCAAGCAGAGGCGGCAGAAGCGGCCAAGAAAAAATCCGAACAAGAGAAGATCGCAAAAACCAAGGCGGACAACTGCACCCGCGCCCGCCAGGCCAGGGCCACACTCGATTCTGGCCGGCCCATGATGCATACGAATGCCCAGGGCGAACGGGTTTACCTGGATGAAGCAACCCGCGCTTCAGAATCCCAACGCATCGACAGCGTCATTGCATCCGATTGCGCGCGGTGATGGTCGGGCTGCCGCCGCCCCCGTTGTCCAGACTTCAATAGCCCGATTTACCGCCGGGACGCTGCCGCGCAAACAGTCCGGTGGTTCGGGCGCCCTGGCGGGCAAAGCGCTCGCGCCGGGCCACCTTGGGGTCCACCTTCAACGGGCGATACACCTCCACCCGATCCCCTGCGGCGAGCATGCGGTCTGGCGCCACCTGACGCCCCCAGACACCGACCACGGAAGAAGTCGCATCTGCAGGCAACGGCTGCAAGGCCGCGCACATGTTCAGCGCATCGGCCACCGTGGCCCCCTGTGGCAGCTGCAATGCCCACTCGACCGCACTGCGCGGTGCCGCACAAACCACCACGGTGATATGCAGCAACCCCTTGTCGTCACCCATACACCTGCTCCGCGCGCTTGACAAAGGCGTCCACCATGCTGGCGGCGATGCGGTCAAAAATGGGGCCCACCAATGCCGCGAGGGCAGCGCTGTCAAACCCGTAGTGCAGCAACAGCTCGACCTTGCAGGCACGCTGACTGCCATCCGCCACCGGGTGGAAATGCCAATCGCCCTCCAGCCGGGAGAACGGGCCCTTGACCAGGTGCATCTGCACACGCCGGCCCACCTCATGGATGTTGCGGGTGACAAAGGTCTGGCGCAAACCGGCCATTGCGATACCCACCTCGGCCGTCATCCCTTCATCGTCGCGCTCCAGCACCGCCGAGCGGTCGCACCAGGGCAGGAACTGGGGGTAGTGCTCCACCCCCGTTACGAGGGCAAACATTTCTTCGGGGCTGTACCAGATAAGGACGGATTTGTGGACGGTTTTCATGCAGATACGGCTTCGGCGCAATGGAGCGACGGAATCAGCCAGAGGATCCGGGGGAATTTAGAATCGCTCTAGCGAGACCCAACCATTGTAGGGAGGCCTTTTATCTCCCCGTTTGCGCCGCATCTAATCTCTCATGGCCAAAAAACCCGATCCCACGTCCCGCATTGCCGACAACAAAAAGGCGGCCTTTAACTACTTCTTCGAAGAACGCCACGAGGCCGGCATGGTGCTGTATGGCTGGGAAGTCAAGGCGCTGCGTGAGGGCAAGGTGCAGCTGACCGATGGCTATGTGCTCATCCGTGATGGCGAGTTGTACCTGCTGGGCTGCCTGATCAATCCCCTCAAGACCGCCTCCACCCACGTCAACCCCGAGGCAGCACGCACCAAGAAGCTGCTGCTCAAGAAGGATGACATCAAACGCCTGATCGGAAAAGTCGAGCAAAAGGGCTACACCCTGGTGCCCATCAACCTGCACTGGAAAAATGGTTTTGTGAAATGCGAGATTGCCCTGGCCAAGGGCAAGGCGGAACATGACAAGCGCGACACCATCAAGGACCGCGAAGGCAAGCGCGAGGTCGAACGCGCCATGAAGAGCCGCAACCGCTAGCGATCCTGGAGGGCGGGAGCCTGTCAGAAAGTTTGTGTGTGAGGCATAGCATGTCAACAAGGAGCATGAATGCCACGCAAGACGAAGACCACCGCATCAGCGGACAAGGCGGCGCAGCCGCAATTCTCAGCCGAGCTGCTTGAGCAACTCATTCCCGGGCCAGTCACGCCAGCCGAGCTTGAGGGCATCTTCCAGCAGTTCAAGAAGTCGGTGCTTGAGCGCGCGCTGGGCGCGGAGATGAGTCACCACCTGGGCTACGCCCCCGGCCAGGCCAAGCCCGAAGGGGCTGCGGCCAATCACCGCAACGGCAAGAGCGCCAAGACCGTGCTGACCGACGCCGGCGCTCTGCGCAT
>NZ_AUEX01000022.1:0-69871 GCF_000426205.1 Acidovorax sp. JHL-9 | reverse complement strand
TCGTGTGGGCCTTGCTGGCGCACGATCGCAGCTATGAGCCAGGCTACGTGCGAGAGCAGGCCTGAGCCACAAAAACCGCGGCCAGAAACAAGAGCAGGAGAAAACCACCGATTGCTCAAGCAATCATGCAGTGATGGCAAGACAGGTCAGACCGTGGTGGATGCAATCCGATAAGAGCATGGCACTTCGAGTGCGCTGAACCGATAGGACATTCACCAGCGACTCCCATCAGGGACCGTGGCTGGCGCCACAGAAAGTCCGGATATACGGGTGCAATCTTTACTGTCTTGACTTCAGTGAGTGAGGGCTTGGCTTATTCGGGGCGTCCATATAAGGCTCTTATGCCGAGGGTGCTTCGATGCTCGCCAGGCAGGTGCATTTCAGCCAGGCCACCGCAACGTCAGCGGCGCGGGATAATCACGGATTGACCCACCCTTTTGACTTGGCCGCCGCCCCGGGGCGCGGCCCCCGCCTGCATGTCCGCACCCTTTCTTGCCGAAACCCGGCGCCGCCGCACCTTTGCCATCATTTCCCACCCCGACGCCGGTAAAACGACGTTGACGGAAAAACTGCTGCTGTTCTCGGGTGCGATCCAGATCGCTGGCGCCGTCAAGGGCCGCAAGGCCAGCCGCCACGCCACGTCGGACTGGATGGAGATCGAAAAGCAGCGCGGCATCTCGGTGGCCAGCTCGGTCATGCAGATGCTGTACCGCGACCACGTCATCAACCTGCTCGACACGCCCGGCCACAAGGACTTCTCGGAAGACACCTACCGCGTGCTCACCGCCGTGGACTCGGCCCTGATGGTGATCGACGCCGCCAACGGCGTGGAAGCGCAGACGCGCCGCCTGATCGAGGTCTGCCGCCAGCGCGACACGCCCATCATCACCTTCGTGAACAAGATGGACCGCGAGGTGCGCGACCCGCTGGACATCCTGGACGAGGTCGAGCGCGAGCTGGGCATGCCCTGCTGTCCCATCACCTGGCCGGTGGGCCAGGGCAAGAGTTTTGGCGGCATCATCAACCTGCGCACGCAGAGCATGACGGTGTTCACCCCCGGCAGCGACCGGGGCCCGAAAGACTTCGAGGTGATCCCGCTGGCCGAGGCCGACCGGCTGCGCCAGCGCTTTGGCCAGACCTTTGACGATGCCCTGGAGAGCATGGAACTGGCCGTCGGCGCCTCGGCCGCCTGGAACCGCGAAGATTTTCTGGCCGGCAAGCTCACGCCCGTGTTCTTCGGCTCCGGCGTGAACAACTTCGGCGTGATGGAGGTGCTGGACGCCGTGGTGGACATGTCCCCCCCGCCCGGCCCGCGCACCAGCACGCTGCAGGTCAACAAGCAAGCGGTTGTCAAAGTCATCCAGCCCGAAGACGAAGGCTTCGCCGGCGTGGTCTTCAAGGTGCAGGCCAACATGGACGCCAACCACCGCGACCGCATCGCCTTCGTGCGCGTGGCCTCGGGCAAGTACACCCCTGGCATGAAGCTCAAGGTGCAGCGCACCGCCAAGGAACTGCGCCCGACCAGCGTGGTGACCTTCATGAGCCAGCGCCGCGAGGCGGTGGAAGAGGCCTACGCGGGCGACATCATCGGCTTTACCACGCACGGCGGCGTGCAGCTGGGGGACACGATCACCGACGGCGCCAACCTGCAGTTCACGGGGCTGCCGTTCTTCGCGCCCGAGCTGTTCATGACCGTCATCCTGAAGAACCCGCTGCGCACCAAGCAGCTGCAGCAGGGCCTGGCGCAGCTGGGCGAGGAAGGCGCCATCCAGGTCTTCCGGCCCGACGTGGGCGGCCCTATGCTGCTGGGCGCCGTGGGCCAGCTGCAGTTTGAAGTGGTGCAGCACCGCCTGAAGGCCGAATACGACGCCGATGTGCGCCTGGAAGGCTGCCAGTACACCGGCGCGCGCTGGATCACCGCCGACAGCCCGGCCGACCTGCGCGCCTTCACCGACGCCTATCCCATGCGCCTGTCGCACGATGCGGCCAACGCATTGGCCTACCTGTGCACCTCGCCGTATGACGTGCGGCTGGCGCAGGAGCGGTTTCCGAAAATCCACTTCCATCCGCTGCGCGAGCACGCGGGCCTGGCGCTGGACAGCAACCACTGACAGCGGTGGCCATGACGGCATGGATGCGCGCCCTGAGCGAATGGCCGGTGCCGGCGCCTGGGCAACTGCTGGGCGTTTTCACCGACATCGACGACACCCTGACCACCGACGGCGCCATCACGCCCGATGCGCTCCAGGCCCTGGCGGCGCTCCAGGCCGGCGGCCTGCATGTGATCCCCATCACCGGCCGGCCCGTGGGCTGGAGCGAGCCATTTGCCGCCACCTGGCCCGTGGATGCCATCGTGGCGGAAAACGGCGCCGTGGCGTTGCTGCGCGTTGCCAACGGCTTGAATGGAAGCGGGCTCCCACCCAATCAGGACCATCGCGGACAGCTCTCAAAAACATACCAGCAGGACCCTGCCACGCGGGTGGCCAACTACGCGCGCATGCAGCAGGTTCTGGCGCAGATCGAGCGCGAGGTGCCCGGCGCCCGCCGCGCCACGGACTCGCCGGGCCGCGAGACCGACATCGCCATCGATCACAGCGAATTCACCCATCTGCCGCAGGACGCCATCGCCCACGCGCTGCGCATCATGCGCAGCGCGGGCATGAACGCCACGGTGAGCAGCATCCACATCAACGGCTGGTTTGGCGCACACAACAAGCTCGAAGGCGCCCGCTGGATCGTGCGCGAACTGTTCGGGCGCGACCTGGATGCAGAGATCGGCCGCTGGGTGTATGTGGGCGACTCCACCAACGACCAGCTCATGTTCCAGCATTTTCCCCACAGCGTGGGTGTGGCCAACATTGCACGCTTTGTGCCGCAACTGGCGCATCTGCCGCGTTACGTGACACAGCGCGAGCGCGGCGCGGGTTTTGCGGAGGTCGCGCGCGCGGTGCTGGCGACACATTGATGCCATCCGGCAAGGCCGGCGGTGCCCCGGCACACCCAAGCTGCGCTAGAGTTCGGCATGGACTTGATCAACACACTCCGACACTGGCAGGCCATCGACCGGACACGGGCACGCCTGCCCAGCGAGAATCTCATGGTCGCCGGCCTTGGGCTGGCCCTGATCGCCGTATCCCTGCGCTCGGAACGCCGCGGCACGGCCGCGCTGCAGGCCGCCGCCGGAGGTGCACTGATCTTGCGGGCCGCCCGTGGCAGCAACTACCTGACGCGCAATCCCGACCCGCGCATCAGCGGGGCCTGGGATGCCCACCTGGAAGACGCCCGGGAACTGGGCCTGGATTGAGCGGCCTGAAAAGACTGGACGTCTTTTCTGGCCATTGCGCCCGCAACACCCGCGGAAATAGCTATCCAACAAATAGCATTACTGCACCTTCGCCAGGCCCAGCTTCTCCACCAGCGCCTTCTCGCGCGCAAAAGTGTCCTGCGCGAACTTCTGGTACGCCGCCGTGCCCATGTAAATGGGCACCATGTCATAGCGCGCCAGCGCCGTGCGATAGCTCTCTTGCTCCATGGCCTGCTTGAACGCGTCGTGCAGGCGCTTGACCACGGGCGCTGGCGTGCCCTTGGGCGCACCGATGCCGAACGGCGAGTTCTGCACGATGTCCAGGCCCAGTTCCTTGAGCGTGGGCGCATCCGGAAACTTGGCCAGACGTTCGGCGCCCCAGGTGTTGAGCACGCGCAGCTTGCCCGCTTCGACCTGCGGGGCAAAGCCCGTGGAATCGGCTGCCGCCATGATGTTGCCGCCCAGAATGGATTGCATCAGGTCGGCACTGCCCTTGTAGGGCACATGCAGCAGTTCGAGACCGAGCTTTTGCGCGATCAGTTCGGTCGTCAGGTGCGGGCTGGTCATGGTGCCGGTCGAGCCATAGCTGAGCTTGCCCGGATTGGCCTTGGCCCAGGCCACGAAGTGCGTCCAGGTCTTCAGTGGTGAATCGGCCGGCACCACGATGCCGAACGCATAGCCGGTGACGTTGAGCACATAGCTGATGTCCTTGACCGGGTCCCAGTTGATCTTGGTGGTGTAGGGCAGGCGGAACACGCCCAGGGGAATCTGGGCGATGGTGTAGCCGTCAGCCGCCACCCCTTGCAAGGCTTGCGCCGGCAGCGTGCCTCCGGCACCGGGCTTGTTTTCCACGATCACGGGCTGGCCCAGGATGCGGCCGGCGTTTTCAGCCAGCACGCGCATGGTGATGTCGGTGGGGCCGCCTGCGGGGAAGGCGATCACGAGCTTGATCGGCTTGACCGGAAAGTTCTGGGCGCTGGCGGTGCCCAGGGAGGCGGCGGCCATGGCGGCTGCGCCCCATTGGATGATGTGTCGGCGTTGCATCTGGCGATCCTCAAGAGACGGAAAACCCCCATTGGAGCGCAATGGCCGCGCCGCGGCACTAAGGAAAGCACTGAGCGGCTGTCGCCAAGGCGGCAGCGGATGGAGACCACGCTCAGTACCGCTGGGGTACGTACATCTCGGCGGGCACCGGCAGGCGCAGGTATTCGGGGTTGCGCTCCCGCGCAGGCAGCTCCACCGGGGCGTGCGGCACTTCGTGGTACGGCAGCTGGTCCAGCAGGTGCGCAATGCAGTTCAGGCGCGCCTTTTTCTTGTCCACCGCCTGCACCACCCACCAGGGCGCCTCGGGGATGTGGGTGCGCTCCAGCATGGTTTCCTTGGCCTTGGTGTAGGCCTCCCAGCGCACGCGGCTTTCCAGGTCCATGGGGCTCAGTTTCCACTGCTTGAGCGGGTCGTGGATGCGGCCCAGAAAGCGCAGGTGCTGCTCGTCGTCGGTGATGGAAAACCAGTACTTGATGAGCGTGATGCCCGAGCGCACGAGCATCTTCTCGAACTCGGGCACGGTGCGGAAGAACTCTTCGTATTCGTCGTCGGTGCAAAAACCCATCACGCGCTCGACACCCGCGCGGTTGTACCAGCTGCGGTCGAACAGCACCATCTCGCCTGCGGCGGGCAGGTGCGCCACATAGCGCTGGAAGTACCACTGCGTGCGCTCGCGGTCGTTGGGCGCAGGCAGCGCGGCCACGCGCACCACACGCGGGTTCAGGCGCTGGGTGATGCGTTTGATGACACCGCCCTTGCCGGCGGCATCGCGCCCCTCGAACAGGATCACCACTTTCTTGCGCGTGTGCTGCACCCAGTCCTGGAGCTTGACCAGCTCGCCCTGCAGGCGAAACAGCTCCCTGAAATAGGCCTGGCGCTCCCCCCGGTCGGCGACATGGCGGCCTTCCAGTTCGTCGAGGCCGCGGTCTTCCAGCTCCAGTTCGATCTCTTCGTCGTAGCTGTCCACCAGGTCGCTCGCGATGCGCCGCATCAGGTCGTCGTGGTCATTCAGTGCACTGGGCAGCGTCATGGGAATGGGGTCCTAGAAAGAACAGGCCATGCTGCCAACACCCCATGACATCCCCATGTCAATGGAATGATGCCGTTCGTGGTCACCCCCCCGCCTCCGCGCCTTTATGGCAAGCCGATCCAGTACGCCAGCACGATCAGCGCCAGCACCAGCGCCAGCCAGCCCGCCACCAGCCAGCGCCACAAGGCGGGCGCATGCCGCAGCTCGAGAAAATCCAGGCACACCAGCAAGCCCTTGGCAAAAGCCAGGGCAAACATGGCCAGCACAGGCCCCATGGAGCCGTGGCCGGTCAGGCCCGCCTCGCCAATCCAGTAAGTGGCGGCGGTGATGGCCAGCAAGATCCACCAGATCCGGGTGAGAGAAAGAGCACGCATTTTCACGGTCCTCAACGCATCACATAAACCAGCGGAAACAACACGATCCACAGCAGATCGACCATGTGCCAGAACGCGGCCCCCGTTTCCAGGGCGTGGCAATCATGGCTGCCGTAGCGCCCGCGCCGCGTTTTCACCCACAGATAGCCCAGCGCCAGCATGCCCACCACCACATGCAGGAAGTGGAAGCCGGTCAAGAGGATGTAGAACATGTAGAAAGTATTGGTCGACAGGTCCACACCAGCGGCCAGCTTCTGCGCGTATTCGCCCAGCTTGACCACCACAAAGCCGCCCCCGCAGGCCAGCGCTCCCAGCAGCCAGCGCGCGCCCACCGCCGAGGCGTCGCGCCGCACGGCGGCCACCGCGCTGGCCACGCACCAGCTGCCCGAGATCAGCAGCACGGTGTTGAGCGCACCGGCGTTCAGGTTGAGCGTGGCTTGCGAGGCATTGAAAAGCGCCACCTCCCGTGTACGGGCAAAGGCAAAGGACACAAAGAGGATGGCAAAGGTCAGCAGCTCCAACAGGATGACCAGCCAGACCCCCAGGTCACCACGGAGCCTGGGCGCGGCCTCCTGCAAAGGTGCACGGGGGCCAACACCGCCGGCAGCACCCGACACCGGGGGCGCCACCCGGCCCGCAGGTGGATAAGTCGAGGAAATAGGGTCATGCATGAAACACATCCTGTCTGACGGTCCGCCGCCGTTCGCGGGGGAGTTGCACGCAAGCAACTCCGGATTGACATTCTTTTCGCGCAATGCACTCAGAGGCGCTGGATCAATGTAAGATTCATTCCGAATGAATCTTATTGATTCTAATCAACCATTCGGCCCGCTAAGTCATTACGATGCGGATTCATCACTGCATGAGGTACACCATGAGTCAAGGCTTCACGAGCCAGATGGCGCGCAACATTTTCTACGGGGGCACGGTCTTTTTCGTGCTCGTGTTTGCGAGTCTCATTTTCCACACCGAGACCAAGATCCCCGAGCGCTCCAAGTCGGGCGAAATCACGGAGGCCGTTGTCCGCGGCAAGCATCTCTGGGAGACGCGCAACTGCATCGGCTGCCATACGCTGCTGGGCGAAGGGGCATATTTCGCACCGGAGCTGGGTAACGTCTATACCCGCCGGGGCCCGGATTTCATCAAGGGCTGGATGAAGGCCATGCCCACGCACACGCCGGGGCGCCGGCAGATGCCGCAGTTCAACTTCACCGAAGCCCAGCTGGACGATCTGGTCGAGTTCCTGCGGTGGACCAATGGCATCGATGCCGAGAAGTGGCCACCCAATATCGAAGGGTAAGCATCTCAGTGCACTGAGATCTCACATTCAAGGACACAAAAATGCAACCCGCAACCCTCAAATACCAATCGCAGTCGGTCGCCAAGCTGTATTTCATCGCGGCGCTGGGACTGTTCACCGGCCAGATCCTCTTCGGTCTGACGCTCGGCCTGCAATACGTGATCGGTGACCTGATGTTCCCGGCCATTCCCTTCAACATCGCCCGCATGGTTCACACCAACCTGCTGATCGTGTGGCTGCTGTTCGGCTTCATGGGCGCCGCCTACTACATGGTGCCCGAAGAGAGTGAAACCGAACTCTGGAGCCCCCTCTTCGCCAAGATACTGTTCTGGATCTTCCTGGCTGCCGGCGCTGCCACCATCCTGGGCTACCTGCTGGTGCCCTATGCCACGCTGGCGCAGATGACCGGCAACGACCTGCTGGCCACCATGGGGCGCGAATTCCTGGAGCAACCCCTGCCCACCAAGGTCGGCATCGTGGTCGTGGCGCTGGGCTTTTTGTTCAACATCAGCATGACCGTGCTGAAGGGCCGCAAGACCGCCATCACCCTGGTGCTGCTGCTCGGCCTGTGGGGCCTGGCGCTGCTGTTCCTGTTCAGCTTCGTCAACCCCAGCAACCTGGTGCGCGACAAGATGTACTGGTGGTTCGTGGTGCACCTGTGGGTGGAAGGCACCTGGGAACTGATCATGGCCTCTCTGCTGGCCTTTGTGCTCATCAAGACCACCGGGGTCGACCGTGAAGTGATCGACAAGTGGATGTACATGATCGTCGCCTTCGCGCTGATCTCGGGCATTCTGGGCACGGGTCACCACTTCTACTTCATCGGCTTGCCGGGCTACTGGCACTGGGTGGGTGGCGTGTTCTCCGCACTCGAACCCATTCCGTTCTTCATGATGACGCTGTTTGCCTTCAACATGGTGCAGCGCCGCCGCCGCGAACACCCCAACCAGGCCGCCGTGCTGTGGGCTGTGGGCACCGCCGTCATCGCCTTCCTGGGCGCAGGCGTCTGGGGCTTCATCCACACGCTGAGCTGGGTCAACTACTACACGCACGGCTCGCAAGTCACTGCGGCCCACGGTCACCTGGCTTTCTACGGCGCCTATGTGCTGGTGGTGCTGGCCCTGATCAGCTACTCCATGCCGCTGATGCGCGGCCGCGAAGCCAACCCCATGCGCGCCCAGCGTGCCGAGATGTGGAGCTTCTGGATCATGAGCATCGGCATGGCCGTGATGGTGCTGGCACTCAGCGGCGCGGGCATCCTCCAGGTGTGGCTGCAGCGCATGCCGGCCAGCGGCGCAGCCATGTCCTTCATGGCCACCCAGGACCAGCTGGCATTCTTCTACTGGGTGCGTGTGGCCGGTGGCGTGATGTTCCTGATCGGTCTGCTGACCTACCTGTCGAGCTTCTTCATTGGCCCGGCCGCCGATGAACAGGAAGTGGCCGCCATTCCTGGTGGCCGCACACAGCGGGCCTGACCATGGAACATACCCACACTGCGGTTTCGCCGGCTCCGGACACCCGCACTGGCCCGGGCCTGCGGCCCGCGGGTGGGGCCCCGTTCTATGCGCAACAGGGCGCTGAGTGCGCGCTCTTCGAACACTGCTTCACCCAGCAGCTGCCGCTGCTGATCAAAGGCCCCACGGGCTGCGGCAAGACCCGTTTTGTCGAGCACATGGCGGCGCGCCTGGCGCGCCCCCTGATCACTGTTTCGTGCCACGACGACCTGAGCGCGGCCGACCTCGTCGGTCGCCATCTGATCGGACAGGGCAACACCGTCTGGGCCGACGGACCGCTCACCCGCGCCGTGCGCGAAGGCGCCATTTTGTACCTGGACGAAGTGGTGGAGGCCCGCAAGGACACCACCGTCGTGCTGCACCCGCTGGCCGACGACCGGCGCCTGCTGCCCATCGAGCGCACGGGCGAGCTGCTCAAGGCGCCGCCCGAGTTCATGCTCGTCATCTCCTACAACCCGGGTTACCAGAATCTGCTCAAGGGCCTCAAGCCCAGCACACGCCAACGCTTCACCGCGCTGGCGCTGGACTATCCGGCCCCTGCGGTCGAGCGCGCCATCCTGGAGCACGAAGGCCACGCCTCACCGGCACTGGCCGCGCGCCTGGTGCAACTCGCACAGGCCCTGCGCCGCCTCACCGACCACGATCTGGAAGAAACCGCCAGCACCCGCCTGCTGGTCATGGCGGCGCGCCTGGTCGCTTCGGGCCTGCCCCTGCGCGAAGCCTGCCGAGCCGCCGTGGTGGAGGCGCTGACCGACGACACCGAGACCCTGCTCGCACTCAACGAGGTGGTGCGCGCCGTGGTGGGCGATGACGACTAACTCCGTTTCCAGAGCAATCGTGTCTAGGCGCGAAGCCGCAGACAGTGCTGCAGCACGGCAAGGCGAAGCAGCAACGACACGGATGGTCTGGGAGAGGAATGACTGTTCCAGCTGTGCCAGTGCCTCCGGTTGCTCCACCGGAGCCGCCAGGGCCGGCAGCACGCAGGGCGGCAGTGCACCCGCTGCGCAGCCCGCCACCCAGCAGCTGCAGCGGCGCCGGCGCTGGTTCCAGCTCTCCTTTTTCGCCATTTTCTTGCTGGCCCCCGCGCTGAACCTGCTGCGCTTTGACCTCACCGAGACCCAGTTGTGGGTACTGGGGTTTCGCTGGTCCCTGGGCATTGATGCATTCATGCGCGGCGAGGCCAGCGCCATGCAAACGGCATGGTCCATCACCTGGCGCGGCATCCTTCCCGTGCTCACCCTGGTGGTCGGTTTTCTGGCCGTGGCCTACCACTTTGGCCGGCTGTACTGCGGCTGGCTGTGCCCCCATTTTTCGCTGGTCGAAACCCTCAACGACCTGCTGCACCGTGCCACCGGCAAGCTCAGCGTGTGGGACAAATCCCCCACGCCGCGCCCCGGCCGCACCGCCGACAAGCGCTGGTGGCCGGTGTTTCTGGCGGCCTGCCTGGTCTTTGGCTTTGTCTGGGCCATCACGCTGCTCACCTATCTGCTGCCGCCCGCCATGGTCTGGGGCAACCTGGTGCACGGCACGCTCACCCCCAACCAGGCGCGCTTTCTGGCCGTGGGCACGCTGGTCTTCACCCTCGAATTCACCCTCGCGCGACACCTTTTTTGCCGCTACGGCTGTGCCGTGGGCCTGTTCCAAAGCGTCGCCTGGATGGCCAACCCCAAGGCGATGGTGGTGTCGTTCACGCGCAGCCGTGCACGCGAATGCAAGACCTGCGACGCGCCACGCGGCAGCGCCTGCGACCACGCCTGCCCCATGCGCCTGAACCCGCGCAACATCAAGCGCATGATGTTTGCCTGTGTGCAGTGCGGCCAGTGCCTGTCCGCATGCGATACCACGCAGACCGCCCAGGGTCGCACCCCTACCCTTGAATGGAAGGTGGGCCTGGACGCCGTGCGTGAAACCCTGCGCCAGCGGCGCGAGGAGCAGCACTGATGGAAGAATGGATTGGCCAGTGGTGGCACCGCGCCGTCACCCGCGCCGCGGAGCCTGACCGTACCCATGTACAGGTCACCCTGGAAGAAATGCGCCGCAGCATTGCGTTGCTCTACCGCGCCGGCGGCGGTGACGCCGCCGTGCGCGTGACCCCGGTGGCCGACAGCCGCCATGGCGGGCCGCGCGGCTGGCTGCAACGCCTGGCCGGCAGCGGCATCCGCGTGCCCCTGCCGGTTCTCGACTGGGAAACCCTGGCCCTGCCCGCCCAGGTGGCGGTGTTTGACCAGCGCGAACTCAACCGCGAACTCTACCTCTGGCTGGCCGCGCTGGCCGCCGTGTTTGAACCCACGGGCGACTGGATTGCCGACAACCGCGCCGCCACGGCACGGGCGCTGCAGCGCTTTGCCGGCCTGCGCAGCTCCCACGCGCGCCTGGCGCAAGCGCACCTCGCCCAGCGCCCCCCCCTGGCCCGCCTGCGCGCCGACGCAGCACCCTTCGAAGCGGCCGTGCAGGCAGCCCTGCGCGGCGATGACCACGGTCCGCTCTTCGTGGAGCCGCAGCAGGTCGCCCCGGTCTGGCTCTGGTTGACGGCCGGCCTGGGCAACGCCGCGGCGGGCACATCCAGCCACACCGGCGACGGCACGGGCGAGCGCCCTGACGGCGCACCCGATGCCGAAAGCAAGTCGCGCCGCCGCTCGCGCCGTGTAGAACAGAAAGAGGCCCGCAACCCGCTGTTGGTCGCAGCCAAGACCGAGTCCATCACCACCTGGAGCGAGCTGATCCGCCTCGACCGTGGCACCGACGATGAAGTCGATCCCAACGCCACCGCAGCCGCCAACGACATGGACACCTTGTCGCTGGCGCGCGGCGAGCAGACCACGGCCTCGCGCATCAAGTTCGACCTGGACCTGCCCAGCGCCTCGGCCGACGACCTGCCCCTGGGCCCCGGCCGCAAGACCCCCGAATGGGACTGGCGCCGCAGCGTTCTGCAGCCCGAGCACTGCTCGGTGCAATGCTCGGTCGCACGGCCCGGCACGCCTTATGTGCCACCGCAGGCCCTGCGCGCCACGGCGCGGCGCGTGCGCCGGCGCCTGGAAGTGCTGCGCGCCGCACCCCGCTGGCAGGGCGGCCAGACAACCGGCGACGAATTCGACATCGATGCCTGGGTGCGCTTTCAGACCGAATCGCAAGGTGGCGTGCAGCACAGTGACTCGCCCCCGGTGTACATCCGGCGCCAGCGCGCTGAACGCAGCCTGGCCACGCTGCTGCTGGCCGACCTGTCACTCTCCACCGACGCCTACGCCACCGACCACGCCCGCGTGATCGACGTGATCCGCGATGCGCTGTATGTGTTTGGCGAAGCGCTCTCCGGCACGGGCGATGCCTTTGAAATGCTGGGCTTCAGCTCGGTGCGGCGCCAGCATGTGCGCATCCAGCACATCAAGGGCTTTGGCGAGCGCTGGAACGACACCGTGCGCTCCCGGGTGGGGGCACTCAAGCCCGGTTTCTATACCCGCATGGGCGCTGCGGTACGCGACGCCACCCGCCGCCTGGGTGCGCGCCCCGAGCGCCAGCGTCTGCTGCTGGTGCTGACCGACGGCAAGCCCAACGATCTCGACATCTATGAAGGCCGCTATGGCCTGGAAGACACCCGCCATGCGGTGCAGGAAGCGCGCGATGCGGGCCTGATCCCGTTTTGCGTCACCATCGACCAGGAAGCCCACGAGTACCTGCCCATGCTGTTTGGCAGCCAGGGCTATGCGCTGGTGCGGCGCCCCCAGGATCTGGTGCAGCGCCTCACGCAGGCCTGGGTGACGCTGGCGCGCTGAAGCCCTGCGGCACGCGCTGGCGCATTGCTCGGCGCCCTGCGCCCGCACATCGGCATCGCACCCCGCCCCGGCGGCAATCCAGCGCCTGGCCAGCAGCGCGAGCATGCGCAGCACCCAGGGATGCGTCCCATCGAACAGGGTGGGTCACATCCGCGCGGTCAGCGCGCCAGCACGGCTGCCAGGGCCTTGCCGGTGTGCGTGCCTGCCGCCACCACGCCTTCCGGCGTGGCCGCCGCCACGATGCGGCCACCCGCATTGCCGCCCTCCGGTCCCAGGTCCAGGATCCAGTCGGCCTCGGCGATCACATCGAGGTCGTGCTCGATCACCACCACGCTGTGGCCGCCATCGACCAGGCGGTGCAGCACGCGGATGAGCTTGTCCACGTCGGCCATGTGCAGGCCCACGGTGGGTTCGTCCAGCACATACAGCGTGTGCGGCGCCTTCTGGCCCCGGCGGCCGACCTCGTCGCGCACCTTGGTGAGCTCGGTCACGAGCTTGATGCGCTGCGCCTCGCCGCCGGACAGCGTGGGCGAGGGCTGGCCCAGCGTGAGGTAGCCCAGGCCCACGTCCTTGAGCAGCTGCAGCGGGTGCGCGATGCTGGGCATGGTGGCAAAGAAGCCCACGGCCTCGTCCACCTCCATCTGCAGCACGTCGCCAATGCTCTTGCCGCGCCAGGTCACGGCCAGCGTCTCGGGGTTGAAGCGCGCGCCGTGGCAGGTCTCGCAGGGTACCTTCACGTCGGGCAAAAAGCTCATCTCGATCGTGCGCACGCCCGCGCCTTCACAGCTCGCGCAGCGGCCTTCGCCGGTGTTGAAGGAAAAGCGCCCGGCCGCGTAGCCGCGTGCCTTGGCCTCCAGCGTTTCGGCAAACAGCTTGCGGATGGTGTCCCAGAAGCCGATGTAGGTGGCGGGGCAGCTGCGCGGGGTCTTGCCAATCGGCGTCTGGTCCACTTCGAGCACGCGGTCGATGCTCTCGAAGCCCGACAGGCCCGTGCAACCCACCAGTGGCGGCGCCTTGCCTGCGTCCATCGCATCACGGCCCGCCTTGGTACTGCGCTGCTGCACCCAGGCCTGCACGTTGGCCAGCAGCACGTCGCGCGCCAGCGTGGACTTGCCCGAGCCGCTCACGCCCGTCACCGCCACCAGGCGGTGCAAGGGCACGGTGGCCGTCACGTTCTGCAGGTTGTGCAGCTGCGCGCCATGCACCGTGAGCCAGCGCATGGCGGCGCGCTCCCTGGCCTCGGCGAGTGCGTCGGCGGCCAGCGCTGCAGCCTGGGCGGCGCGCTTCTTCACTGCCGCGCTCTGCCGACCGGTTGGCGCTGCCGCCTCGGCCTGGGCGAAAGCCGCCGTGGCCTCGGCGCTGACCTCGCTGGCCACCATGCTGCGGCGCAGTTGCAGCGGGTGCTTCATGGCGTGCAGCAGGTAGCGGCCGGTTTGCGAATCTTCGGCGCCCGTGATGTCGGCCACGCTGCCCTGCGCCACCAGGCGCCCGCCGCGCTTGCCCGCGCTGGGGCCGATGTCGATGATGTGGTCGGCGCGGCGGATCGTGTCCTCGTCGTGCTCCACCACCACCAGCGTGTTGCCCTTGTCGCCGAGCTTGTGCAGGGCGTTGAGCAAAATCTGGTTGTCGCGCGCATGCAGGCCGATGGTGGGCTCGTCGAGCACGTAGCACACGCCCTGCAGGTTGCTGCCCAGCTGCGCTGCCAGGCGGATGCGCTGGGCCTCGCCACCGCTGAGCGTGGGCGCGCCCCGGTCCAGCGTGAGGTAGCCCAGGCCCACTTCTTCGAGGAATTCGAGGCGGCTCTGGATCTCTGGCACCAGGTCGCGCGCGATGTCGGCCTCGCGGGCCGTCATGCCGCCTTCGGTGCGCAAGGATTCCACCCAGCGGCGCACGTCCGTGACGGACAGGGCTGCAATGTCGGTGATGCCCACGCCCGCAAACCGCACGGCGCGGGCCGTGGGATTGAGCCGCGTGCCACTGCAGCTCGGGCATGCGGTATCGGCCAGGTCTTCCACCTCGGGCTCGGCAAAGGTCTGCTCGCGGCCTTTTTCCTTGTCGTCCTGCACCGAGTCGTCGAACACCTTGCGCTGGTCCTTGGTGAGCTTGACGCCCGTGCCCACGCAGTCGGGGCACCAGCCGTGCTTGCTGTTGTAGGAGAAAAGGCGCGGGTCCAGCTCGGCATAGCTGGTGGCGCACACGGGGCAGGCACGCTTGGTGGAGAACGCCTGCAGCTGGCCTATGCCAGCGGTGGCAGCTCCGCTCTCCATGGCGGCGGCCAATGTGCCGATGCTGCTCAGCACATGCACCACGCCCTTGCCGTGCGTGAGCGCATCCGCCAGTGCTGCACGCAACGCAGCCTCGTTCTCGGGCAAGACATCGAGGCTGGCCACGGGCAGCTCGATGGTGTGCTCCTTGAAGCGGTCGATGCGCGGGAAATTGGTGGTGGGCAGGAAGTTGCCGTCCACCCGCAGGTGCGTGTAGCCGCGCGGGCGCGCCCAGTCGGCCAGCTCGGTGTACACGCCCTTGCGGTTCATCACCAGGGGGCTCAGCAGTCCGATGTGCTGGCCGCGGAACTGGGTGAGCAATTGCGCGGCGATGCTCTCGGGCGTCTGCGGCTGCACGGCGGCGCCGTCCTTGACGCAGTGCTGCGTGCCAAGCTTGACGTACAAGAGGCGCAGAAAGTGCCACACCTCGGTGGTGGTGCCCACGGTGGACTTGCGCCCGCCGCGTGACAGGCGCTGCTCGATGGCGACGGTGGGCGGGATGCCGTAGACCGCATCCACCTCCGGCCGCCCGGCCGGCTGCACGATGGAACGCGCATAGGCGTTGAGCGATTCGAGGTAGCGGCGCTGGCCTTCGTTGAACAGGATGTCGAACGCCAGCGTGGACTTGCCCGAGCCGCTCACACCCGTCACCACGTTGAATTGGCCGCGCGGGATGTCCACGCTCAGGTTCTGGAGGTTGTGTTCCTTGGCATTGACGATCTCAATGGCATTTTTGGCCGCTGGCGCTTGATTCATGAGCGCAAGTCGCTCCGATTGGCGCAGTACAGCGGCTTTTTCATGCACCGAATGGCCGCCCACGCCCAGCGCCAGTTCGTAGTCGCGCAGCGCCTGCCCGGTGTGTGAAGTGGCATGCGCCCGCACGTCTTCGGGCGTGCCCTCGGCCACGATCAGGCCACCCGCATCGCCGCCTTCGGGACCCAGGTCGATGAGCCAGTCGCTCGCGCGGATCACGTCCAGGTTGTGCTCGATGACGATGAGCGAGTGCCCCGCATCGATGAGCTTGCGCAGCGCACGCATGAGCTTGGCGATGTCGTCAAAGTGCAGGCCCGTGGTGGGCTCGTCGAATAAAAACAGCGTGCCCTTGCGTGCGACGGCTTGGCGGGATTTGGAGGCTGTCTTCGCCGCCTCGGCCAGGAAGCCTGCCAGCTTGAGGCGCTGCGCTTCACCGCCGGACAAGGTCGGCACCGGCTGGCCCAGCGCCACGTATTCCAGCCCCACGTCCACGATGGGCTGCAGCGCGCGGATCACGTCGCGGTCGTTGACGAACAAGGCTGCGGCTTCGGCCACGGTCAACGCCAGCACATCGGCCACATTCAAGGTCCGTCCACCCCGCTCGATGGCGATCTCCAGGATCTCGGGCCGGTAGCGCTTGCCATCGCAGTCCGGGCAGCGCAGGTACACGTCCGACAAAAACTGCATCTCCACATGCTCGAAGCCCGAGCCGCCGCAGGTGGGGCAGCGCCCGTCGCCGCTGTTGAAGCTGAACTTGGCGGCGGTGTAGCTGCGCTGCTTGGACAGCGGCGCCACGGCGAAGAGTTCGCGGATGCTGTCCCAGGCACCCACATAGCTCACGGGGTTGGAGCGGGCCGTCTTGCCAATCGGCGACTGGTCAACGAACACCACATCCGACAGGTGGTCGGCGCCCAGCATGCGGTCGTGCGCGCCCGGCGCATCGGTGGCCTTGCCGAAGTGGCGCAGCAGTGCGGGGGCCAGCACGTCCTGGATCAGGCTGGACTTGCCGGAGCCGCTCACGCCCGTCACCGTGACCAGGCGCTGCAGCGGGAATTCCACCGTCACATCGCGCAGGTTGTGCTCGCGTGCCCCTTCGAGGATGAGGCGCGGCGTGGCGTCGGTCACCATGCGCTTGAAGCCGAAGCCCACATGCTTGCGCCCGCCCAGGTACGCACCCGTGAGCGTGTCGGCCTTGCGCAAATCGGCCGTGGTGCCGTCGAACACGATCTGCCCGCCCAGGCGGCCGGGGCCGGGGCCCATGTCGATCATGCGGTCGGCCGCGAGCATCACGGCCGGGTCGTGCTCCACCACCACCAGGGTGTTGCCCGCATCGCGCAAGCGCAGCATGGCCTCGGTGATGCGGTGCATGTCGCGCGGGTGCAGGCCGATGCTGGGCTCATCCAGCACGAACAGCGTGTTGACCAGGCTGGTGCCCAGCGCCGTGGTCAGGTTGATGCGCTGCACCTCGCCGCCGGACAGCGTACGGCTTTGGCGGTCCAGCGTGAGGTAGCCAATGCCCACGTCGCACAGGTATTGGAGGCGCGTGGTGATTTCTTCGTGCAGCAGTTTGAGCGCCTGCGCATCGCCACCCTTGGCATCGTCACCCACGGGCAACTGCATGCGCGCAAAGAACTGGCGCAGGCGGGCTATGGGCAGCAGCATCAGGTCGTGCAGGCACAGGCCCGGCAGCGCCTCGAGCTGCTCGCGCGACCATTGCACGCCCTCGGGTAGGAAGCGCTGAAACTGTTGGCCCCCACGCTCGGCACTATCGTGTCCTCGCTGCCCCCCAAGGGTGCTGCCGCCGCTTGGGGCGGCCCGGCGCAGCGGCGGCTCCAGCACCGCGTCGGCGTCTTCCTTGCGGCCGATGCGCCAGAGCAGGCTCTCGGTCTTGAGGCGCGCACCCGCGCAGGTGGGGCACGGCGTGTAGCTGCGGTACTTGGACAAGAGCACGCGGATGTGCATCTTGTAGGCCTTGCTTTCCAGGTACTCAAAGAACCGCTGGATGCCGTACCACTGCTGGTTCCACTTGCCGTTCCAGTGCGGCGAACCGTGGATGACCCATTTCTTCTGGTCGTCGGTGAGCTTGTTCCAGGGCGTGTCGCGCGGGATGCCGGCCGTCTCGGCATGGCGCATGAGGTCGTCCTGGGCCTCTTTCCATGCGGGGGTCTGGATGGTCTTGATGGCCCCGGCACGCAGCGTGAGCTTGTCGTTGGGGATGACGAGGCCGTAATCCACGCCGATCACGCGGCCAAAACCCCGGCAGCTGTCACACGCGCCCACGGCGGAATTGAACGAGAAGGCCGACGGGATGGGGTCGCTGTAGCGCAGGTCGCTGTCGGGGCAGTGCAGGCCGGTGGAAAAGCGCCACAGCTCAGGCTCGCCCTCATCCACCAGCCGGTACACGTTCAACCGCCCTGTGCCGCGCTTGAGCGCGACCTCGATGGCCTCGATCACCCGAGACTTCTCGGCATGGCCCAGCCGGAACCGGTCCGCCACCACATCGAGCACCCTGCGAGGGCCGGTGGGGGTAGCCATTTCGCGCTCGGCCTGCACCTTGGTGAAGCCGCTGGCGGACAGCCATTGCTCCACCTGTTCGGCCGAGGTGTTGGCGGGGAGTTCGACCGGGAAGGTCAACACGATGCGTGGATCACCGGCGGCGGTGCAACGCGTGGCCAGCTCGGCATAGATGGTCTCGGGCGAGTCGTGCCTGACGGGCTGTGCGGTCTGCTTGTCGAACAGCTGCCCCGCGCGTGCGAACAGCAGCTTCAGGTGGTCGTTCAGCTCCGTCATCGTGCCCACGGTGGAGCGGCTGGAGCGCACCGGGTTGGTCTGGTCGATGGCAATGGCCGGCGGCACACCCTCTACCTTGTCCACGGCGGGCTTGTCCATGCGGTCCAGGAACTGGCGCGCATAGGCGCTGAAGGTTTCCACATACCGGCGCTGGCCCTCGGCATACAGCGTGTCGAAGACCAGGCTCGACTTGCCTGAACCGCTGGGGCCCGTGACCACCGTCAGTTCGCCCGTGCGGATGTCCAGGTCCAGGTTCTTGAGGTTGTGCTGGCGTGCGCCGCGGATACGGATCAGTCCCTGGGTCATGGAGGCGGTCTTTCGGGTGTGAGGCGGGACATTCTAGAGACGCACTCGGTGTTTTCGCCTGCATGCGCCGATTACCCCCGAGGCGCACTGCGGCGCTTTTGGCCGTGGACAAAGCAGGTGCCATGGAGCCGTTGCTGGCGGAAAGCAGGTGTTCCGGCCCGACACATCGGTTTAGACTGCGGCCTCCCATACAACAAGAGGAGACCGTTATGACAAAACAATGGCAACTGCGAGCGGCTGGCATGGTCCTCGCGCTGGCAGCCAGTGCGGCCAGCCATGCACAGATCCTGATCGGCCAGACGGCCGGCTTCACGGGCCAGGTGGCCGCTGGCGTGAAGGAGACCACCGACGGTGCATTGCTGTACATGGACGCCGTCAACGCCAAGGGCGGCGTCAATGGCCAGAAGATCGAACTGATCTCCCTGGATGACAAGTTCGACCCCAAGCTGGCGGCAGAAAACGCACGCACGCTGATCGAAGACAAAAACGTCTCGGCCCTGTTCCTCAACCGGGGCACGCCCCACACCGAGGCCATCCTGCCGCTGCTGGACAAGCATGGCGTGGCGCTGGTGGCGCCTTCCACCGGCGCCATGGTGCTGCACCAGCCGGTACGCAAATACATCTTCAATGTGCGCGCCACCTACCAGCGCGAGGCTGAAAAGGCGATCACCCACCTGACCTCCATGGGCATCAGCCGCGTGGCCCTGGTGTATGCGGACGACAGCTTTGGCGCCGACGGCATCCAGGGTGCGCAGAAGGGCCTGGCGGCCGCCAAGCTGACGGCCGTGGCGTCCGAAAAGTACGACCGCGCCAAGCCCGACTTCACGCCCATCGCCACCAAGGTGGCCAAGGCCGACGCGCAGGCGGTGCTGATGGTGGCCTCGGGTTCGGCGGTGGTCGATGCCGCCAATGCGCTGCGCACGGCGGGTTCGGCCGCGCAGATCGTGACGCTGTCCAACAACGCTTCCAGCGGCTTCATCAAGAGCCTGGGGGCCAATGCGCGGGGCGTGATCGTGACCCAGGTGTTCCCCAATGAACGGGCCATGACCTACGCCATGGTGAAAGAAGCCCAGGATCTGGCCAAAGCCAAGGGCCTCGGGGATATCAGCCCGGCCATGCTGGAAGGCTTCGCCGCCGCCAAAGTGCTGGTAGAAGGCCTCAAGCGCGCAGGCCCCAAGCCCACCCGCGAAAAAATCCAGACCGCACTGGAGAGCCTGCGCAAGTTCGATCTGGGCGGCCTTGAAATCAGCTACGCACCCGACGACCACACGGGCCTGGACTTTGCCGATCTCGCCATCATCGGCACGGACGGCAAGTTCCGCCGCTGAAACCCGCCCCCGCTGCTCGACCCTTGCAATGAATATTCGGGACAGGAGATGGGCCTGGGTTTCTGCGGCCACCCAGCTGTCAGGATTTCCTCAGTGCCCGCTCCTGGCCTCCGGCCTAAACTCTTGCCGATCAGATGAAGGACAACGCATGAAAAAATGGAAACCCTTGCTGGCGGCCTGCGCACTCGCCGCAGGATTGGCGGGCCACAGCATGGCCCAGATCGTCGTAGGACAAACGGTGGGTGTCACGGGCTCCGCCGCCATCACCGTCAAAGAGTCCATGCAGGGTGCATCGCTGTATCTGGATGCGGTCAATGCACAGGGCGGTGTGGGCGGCCAGAAAATCGAGCTGGTGGTGCTGGACGACAAGTTCGACCCCAAGCTCACGCTGGAAAACGCCCGCACCCTTATCGAGAAACATGGCGCCATTGCGCTCTTCATGACACGCGGCACCCCGCACACGCAAGGGATCGTGCCGCTGCTTGACGCAGCCGGCGTGGTACTGGTGGCCCCCTCCACCGGAGCGATGGCATTGCACAAGCCGGTCAGCCGCCACGTGTTCAATGTACGGGCGCCCTACCAGCAAGAGGTGGAAAAGGCCGTCGGGCACCTGAACACACTAGGGGTTCAGCGCATCGGCGTCATCCATGTCGATGACAGCTTTGGTACCGATGCGCTGGACGGCGCACTGAACGGCTTCAAGGCCCACGGTAGCCAGGCCCTTTTCATTGAAAAATTCGATCGTAGCAAGCCTGATTTCAGCGCCATTGCACCCCGTGCCGCCAAGCAGCTCCCACAGGCCGTGATCTTCATTGGCACAGGCGCAGCGGTGGTGGATGGCATCAAGGCCTTGCGCGCAGCCGGCATGGCCGGCCAGATCGTGACCCTGTCCAACAATGCCTCTGGCGGTTTCACCAAGGCCCTGGGCGATCAGGCACGGGGCGTTGTGGTCACCCAGGTGTTCCCATCGGAGCGATCCATCAATTACCCGCTGATCAAAGAGGCCATGGGCCTGGCCAAGGCACGTGGCGTTGATGAACTGACACCGGCCATGGTCGAGGGTTTCGTCAATGCCAAGGTGTTGGTCGAGGGTCTGCGCAGGGCAAGCCCCAAGCCGGACCGCACCCGCCTGCTGGCCGCGCTGGAAGGCATGCGCAAGTTTGACCTGGGCGGCCTGGAGCTGTCTTACAGCGCTACCGATCACAGCGGCCTGGCCTTCACGGATCTGTCCATCATTGGAGCGGATGGGCGCTTCAAGCGTTGAGCCACCGCCCGCGCCCAAGGGATTATGGGTTCGCGATCCCCCGGTGATCTCACCGGGGGCGCTCGATGCCACCCGGCTGGCTGCTTCCACCCCGTGCCGGCAGGTCGCCAGCCTTGCCTTCCGCCCGGGGCGCCCTCCATGAACGGCACGGGTTCAGCCCAAGCAGCGGTCTTTGCGCGATGGGATGCAAGGCGCGGTGTGCGGCCAATAGCCCCGCTATCGGCAAGCGCCGCAAAGGCCCGCTGACTGCCCTGCCCCAGGGCATCCATTCCTGGTTCACGCCGCCGGGATCGATCCCCTGCCGAGCAGAAATTGCATGCCCATGAAAAAGGCCTTGCATCCGAAGATGCAAGGCCTTGACGAATTCCATTCCATCAGCTGGCAAAGCCAACTGACCGTCGGGAATTAGAAGTTGTGGCGAACGCCCACTGCAACGGAGCTGAAATCGTCGCCGCGGTGGGTCACGTTGTAGTTGGCACCTGCACTGTTGTTCACACGGGTGTAGTAACCGTACACCTTGGTGCGCTTGCTCAGGTTGTAGTTGTAGCCCACGGTGTACTGGGTCGCTGCCGAGTCGGCAATGTTGCTCCAGCTGTTGGCGCGACCCACATTCAGGTGGAGTTCCGAAGCACCCATGGTGTACATACCGGCCAGGCGGAAGTTGTTGCGGGTACCGCGAAGGACCTCGTCATTGCGCTGGTAGTAACCGCCCACGACAAATTGACCGAAGCTGTACAGAGCGCGCAGACCCAGCTGTTTGTCATCGCCGACCTGGCTGTAGCCGGCACCCATGGCCAGAGCACCCAGGTCATAGTTGGCGGCCAAATCGTAGCCATTCTTGTTGTTGGTGCCTGCAACCTTCTCGTGGAAGGACACGGCGCCCTCCAGCGTCAGGCCACCCAATTTGGGGGCGCGGTAGGCGAGCTTGTTGGTCGTGCTCAGGTTGCGTGCGTAGCTGCCGCCGAACCACACGGGATCCTGGTACAGGGCGTCAGAAGACGAACCGGTATCGTGGTTGTGCAAGCCCACATAGTCAGCCGTCGCGTAGTACGACTCGGGGGTGAAGTTGCCCAGGCGCACCATGCCGAAGCCGCCCGACAGGTTCACTTCCGAATGGCGTGCGAAGCTCATGCCGGTGGTAGGGTGGGTCCAACCCGAACCCGTGCCGGTATCAGAGTTGAAACCCGATTCCAGCTGGAAGCCAGCCTTCAGGCCGCCACCCAGGTCTTCCGTGCCCTTGAAGCCGAAACGGGAGGAGTTGTTGAACATGCCGGTCTTGGAAACGTCGCCATCCTTCTGACGTTCGACGGTGGTGTTGACGCGGCCATACAGCGTGACGCTGCTTTGGGCCATTGCAGCGGTGGTGCCGGCAACAGCCAGGACAGCCAGAACAACGCGGGTCATTTTTTGCATGAATATTCCTTCGATACAGATTGCCATCAGGGGCGCACAGGCAGCTTCAGTTTTTGACTTGACCGCCGAGAATGCTTGGGGTCTCGATCTTATGGTCCGCCACGTTTTGATGCACTATTTGCTGAAATTTTGATGACACAAGTGATGTGCCGCCACAACAGTTGGTACTCCCTCGGATTGACCGCCCTCATGCGGGGCGCAATCCGCAGCCTGCGCACCAAAACATGAATGGGTGTTAACCCTTACTTCGCGCTGGCCGCAGGCGCTGGCGCAGCGGGCACAGGGGCGCTGGCGGGCGTTTCCGGCGCACTCAGGGAATCGGCACCGTGTTTTTCACCAGACATGTCCACCTTGTCACCGGCCTTCATGATGACGAACAGCGACAGCGCCGCAAAAAGCACGAAACCTACA
Source organism: Acidovorax sp. JHL-9 (assembly GCF_000426205.1). Taxonomy (NCBI): domain Bacteria; kingdom Pseudomonadati; phylum Pseudomonadota; class Betaproteobacteria; order Burkholderiales; family Comamonadaceae; genus Acidovorax; species Acidovorax sp. JHL-9. The sequence goes on along the minus strand of NZ_AUEX01000022.1, from coordinate 47,006 downwards.
ACGATCTTCCACATGACTTCTATCTCCTGGTGATGGGGGTTGCCTGTTCAACAAAAGGGCCTCGCACACTGCCATTCCGCGCTGCGAGGCCTTTTTCTGGAACACAGTGCCTGCCCCGCTGGCGAGGCAGGCACTGGGTGCACTTGCGGTGCGTGCGTCAGTCGTTGGCGTAGATGTCCACGTCCTTGGTTTCACGGATGAACAGCGTGCCGATCACCAGGGTCATGCCCGCGATGATGATGGGATACCACAGGCCGTTGTACATGTTGCCGGTCTGCGCCACGATGGCAAACGCCGTGGTGGGCAGCAGGCCGCCGAACCAGCCGTTGCCGATATGGTAGGGCAGGCTCATCGAGGTGTAGCGGATGCGGGTCGGGAACATTTCCACCAGCATGGCGGCAATCGGCCCGTACACCATGGTCACCAGCAGCACCAGCCAGAACAGCAGGACCACCACCAGGCCCTTGTTGGTCTTGGCCGGATCCGCCTTGGTCGGGTAACCAGCCCGCTTCAGATCGTCGGCCACTTCCTTCTTGAAGGCGGCGATGGCCTTGGCGGACGCTTCGTCGAACTTGAGGTTCACCACATTGCCGGTAGGCGCCTCGACCGTCTTGTCACCGATCTTGATCACGGCCGGTGAACCGGCGGGGCCTGCCACGTTGTCATAGCTCACCGAGTTCTGCACCAGGTAGCGCTTGGCAATGTCGCACGAGCTGCGGAAGTCGATCTCGCGGGCCACCGGGTTACCCTGGAAGGAGCACGATGCGGGGTCGGCAGTGACCACCACGCCAGCCGTCACCTGTGCCTTGGCAAGATCAGGATTGGCCGCTTCGGTCAGCATCTTGAAGACCGGGAAATAGGTCAAGCAGGCCAGCAGGCAGCCGGCCATGATGATGGGCTTGCGGCCAATCTTGTCCGACAGCGCGCCGAACACCACGAAGAAGGGCGTGCCCAGCAGCAGGGCGGCGGCAATCAGCAGGTTGGCGGTGGTGTTGTCCACCTTCAGTTGTTGCGTGAGGAAGAACAGCGCGTAGAACTGGCCCGAGTACCAGACCACGGCCTGGCCCGCCGTCAGGCCCACCAGCGCCAGGATCACGATCTTCAGGTTCTTCCACTGGCCGAACGATTCGGACAGGGGTGCCTTGGAGGTCTTGCCCTCGGCCTTCATTTTCTGGAAAGCCGGCGACTCCGACAGCGACAAGCGGATCCACACCGAGATGCCCAGCAGCAGGATAGACACCAGGAACGGAATGCGCCAGCCCCAGTCCTGGAACACCGCCTCACCCAGGCCCAGGCGCACACCCAGGATCACCAGCAGGCTCAGGAACAGGCCCAGCGTGGCCGTGGTCTGGATCCAGGAGGTGTACGCACCGCGCTTGCCGTGCGGGGCATGCTCGGCCACATAGGTGGCGGCACCGCCGTACTCACCGCCCAGTGCCAGGCCCTGCAGCATGCGCAGCGCGATCAGGATGACCGGGGCCGCGACGCCGATGGTGGCGTAGCTGGGCAGCAGGCCGACAATGAAGGTCGACAGGCCCATGATCAGGATGGTGACCAGGAAGGTGTACTTGCGGCCGATCATGTCGCCGAGGCGGCCGAACACGATGGCGCCGAAGGGCCGCACCAGGAAACCTGCCGCGAAGGCCAGCAGCGCAAAGATGAAGGCCGCGCCTGCATCCAGGCCGCTGAAGAACTGCTTGGCAATGATGGCTGCGAGCGAGCCGTAGAGATAAAAGTCGTACCACTCAAATACGGTACCGAGCGACGAAGCGAAGATGACCTTCTTCTCTTCGGCGGACATCGGCCGCGGTGCGGGATGTTGCGTTGCCATGGTTGTCTCCTGTGATTATTTGAATTTACAGGCACATACAAATTGCCTGTGGGCCCACTATCCGTGGCGCGACTGACATCGCTCTGACGCGTTCCTTACAGAACTTGACGCGAAACTTCCGCAATTCTTACGGCCTGGGTAGTAACCCTCGACTGGCATTTTTCGATGCGAAAAATCGCCTGGCGACCACCCAGCATCCAGGGTTTTCCCTCGACTGGCGCGCCACGGCTTTTGTCAGCAGGAAACCGCGGCAATGCGCCTTCGCGTAAGCACTTGGTCAGTGCGCCTTTGCAGAATCCAGCCAGCTTGACGGCCTTTCGCCCCACACCGCGGCGTGCAACACCACCTTGAGGAGAGACATCCATGAGCGACCCCATGGTCCAGAAAATACAGAGCCATCCGAAGTACCGGGAGCTGCGCACCAAGCGCAACCGCCTGGGCATCTTTCTGACGGCATTGATGCTGATCGTTTACTACGGCTACATCGCGCTGATTGCCTTCGACAAGAAGTTCCTGGCACAGCCCATTGGCAGCGGCGTGACCTCGCTGGGCATTCCGATCGGCATGGGCGTGATCATCTTCACCATCGTCATCACCGGCATCTACGTGCGCCGCGCCAATGGCGAGTTCGACACCCTGACCAAAGACATCCTGAAGGACGCATCGAAATGAATGCCACCAAGAAACATGCAGGCTGCGCGTTGATGCTGCTGGCCCTGCTGGCCCTGCTGGCGGCGGGCGGCGCGCACGCGGCCGGCGCCGACCTGGGCCAGGCCGCCAAACAGGCCACCAACTGGACGGCCATCATCATGTTTGGCGCCTTCGTGGCCGGCACCTTGTGGATCACCAAATGGGCGGCGGCCAAGACCAAGTCGGCCGCGGACTTCTACACCGCCGGTGGCGGCATCACCGGCTTCCAGAATGGCCTGGCGATTGCGGGTGACTACATGTCGGCCGCCTCGTTCCTGGGCATCTCGGCGGCCGTGATGGCCACCGGCTACGACGGGCTGATCTACTCCATCGGCTTCCTGGTGGGCTGGCCCATCATCACCTTCCTGATGGCCGAGCGCCTGCGCAACCTGGGCAAGTTCACCTTTGCCGACGTGGCAGGCTACCGCTTCCAGCAGGGCCCCATCCGCGCCTTTGCCGCATCGGGCACGCTGGTGGTGGTGGCGTTCTACCTGATCGCGCAGATGGTCGGTGCCGGCCAGTTGATCAAGCTGCTGTTCGGCCTGGAATACTGGATGGCCGTGGTCATCGTCGGCGCGCTGATGATGATCTACGTGCTGTTTGGTGGCATGACGGCCACCACCTGGGTGCAGATCATCAAGGCCTGCCTGCTGCTGGCGGGCGTGAGCTTCATGGCCTTCATGGTGCTGGCACAGTACGGCTTCAGCCCCGAGGCGCTGTTCGCCAAGGGCGTGGAAGTGCGTGCCGCCATTGCCGCCAACACGGGCAAGACGCCCGAGGAAGCCGCCAAGGCGGGCCTGTCCATCATGGGCCCGGGCGGCTTCATCAAGGACCCCATCTCGGCCATCTCGTTCGGCATGGCGCTGATGTTCGGCACCGCCGGGCTGCCGCACATCCTGATGCGCTTCTTCACCGTGCCCGATGCCAAGGAAGCGCGCAAGTCCGTGCTGTGGGCCACGACCTGGATCGGCTACTTCTACATCCTGATCTTCATCATCGGCTTTGGCGCCATCACCCTGGTGCTGACCAACCCCGAGTTCGCGGACGTGGTCAAGGGCGTCATCCACGGCGGCGCGGGCACGGCCAACATGGCGGCCGTGCTGGTGGCCAAGTCGGTGGGCGGCAACATCTTCTACGGCTTCATCTCGGCCGTGGCGTTCGCCACCATCCTGGCTGTGGTGGCCGGCCTCACGCTCTCGGGCGCCTCGGCCGTTTCGCACGACCTGTATGCCACGGTGTTCAAGAAGGGCAAGGCCGACAGCGCCTCGGAACTGAAGGTCTCGCGCATGACCACGCTGGCCCTGGGCGTCATCGCCGTGGCGCTGGGCATCGCCTTCGAGAAACAGAACATCGCGTTCATGGTGTCGCTGGCGTTTGCCATCGCAGCCTCGGCCAACTTCCCGGTGCTGTTCCTGTCGGTGCTGTGGAAGGACTGCACCACGCGCGGCGCGGTGATCGGCGGCTTCCTGGGCCTGATCTCCTCGGTGGGCCTGACCATCGTGTCGCCCTCGGTGTGGGAAGCCACGCTGGGCAACCCGGCCGGCTCGGCACTGTTCCCCTACACCTCGCCGGCGCTGTTCTCCATGACCATCGGCTTTGTGGGCATCTGGTTCTTCTCGATCACCGACAAGAGCGCCAACGCCGCACGCGAGCGCGCCGCGTTCCCGGCGCAGCAGGTGCGCTCGGAAACGGGTCTGGGCGCGGCCGGGGCTTCAGGGCACTGACTGGAAGCCACGCTGCGCAGACTGGCATGGCGGTTCGCCCGCTGTGCTGCTTCGACCGGGCCTTGTGCCCGGTTTTTCGTTTTTATGCGGTGATAGCTATTGTTTTTGTAGTTAGTGGTGTGCTTTGGTTGAGGTCGGAGGCCGGGTCTCGCCCCGGCGGGCGAGGTACTTTTCTTTGCTTCGCCAAAGAAACGTACCCAAAAGAAAGGCGACCCACAGTCTGCGACCCCCACGCTATGCGTGGGGGCAAACCTGCGTCGGAGCGGTTGCGGGGTGCGCCGTGGAACTCGCTTTGCGCTGCGCGCGCCGCTCGGACAACCACGGCGAGTCAGTTGACGAGGCATGGGCGCACTGGCGCCCATGCTCACCCCGCAACCGCTCCGCCGCAGGCGCAGCCAGATGGGTGGGGCAAAACATCCACACGGGCCATCGCTGCGCTCGGCCCAGGTTGCGCAGCGCGAGGCGCTTGCGCCCGCGAGAGGGGGCCGAGCGCAGCGATGGCCCGTGGGGCTGTTGGTTGTTTGGCTGCCCCAAGCCCTTCTGGCTGCGCCTGGGGCGCGCAGGGCGCGGGGTGGCGGGTGTGCCGCAGGACACACCCGCTTCGTCAACTGACTCGCCGTGGTTGTTTGAACGGAGCGCTGCAGGCGCGCAGTGAGTTCCACGGCGCACCCCGCACCAGAGCACCCCAGGTTGCGGGTTTTTGGGGTCAGACACCCATTTCACTGCGCACCGCACCCCTTCGGGGCGAGCCGTAGGCTCGGTGAATTGGGGCTCTGACCCCAAAAACCCGTCGCAGACAGCAGGGTCGCCTTTTCTTTGCTTACTTTCTTTTGGCGAAGCAAAAGAAAGTGAGTCGGCCGCCGGGGCGAGACCCGGCCTCCGCACTCAACACAAGCCCCCCGCCAAAACCCACGAACAAGCCAAGGCTTCGACAAGCTCAGCCCGAACGGTCGGGGAAAAATCTGCTGTCAAGAACAATAGCTACCCGCGCTTGATACATCAGCGCCATAGGCAAAATCCGCCAAACAACGCCATATCGCCAAAATCGACTCACCCCCCACGCAACTGCCGCAGCTTGATGAAAGCCAACGCCGCCATCACCGCATCATTGAGCGCGTCGTGCGCATCGCGCTGGGGCAGGCCCAGATCGTCCATCAGGGTGGCGAAGCGCAGGTCGATGTCGGCGTTGGCCTGCTGCTGGTAGGGCGGCAGCTGCCGGAACTTGTGTTCGTAGTACAGCGCCGACACCTCGATCCTGGGCTGCGGCAAGCCCATGCCCAGCAGGGGCCACAGGGCGCGGTTGAGCATGGCCACGTCGAATTCGAGAAAGTAACCCACCAGGGGCCGGCTGCCGATGAAGTGCAGCAACCGGTGCAGGGCCTCCTGGAGGGGCAGGCCCTGGGCTACGTCGGTGCTGCGCAGGCGATGGATGCGCACGCTGTCGGCCGGTACGCCTTTATCGGGGCGCACCAGCAGTTCCAGCCGCTCGCTGGTCAGGATGCGCTGGCCCACAATGCGCACGGCGCCGATGGCGATGATTTCATCGCTGCGCCGGTTCAGGCCCGTGGTTTCGCAATCGAGCGCCACCCATTCATCGGGCGGTGGCGGATCGAACAGGAAGGCGTAGGCCGGGTCGGCCAGGTGGTACTGCAACCAGGCGCGCCGCAAGCCTGCGAACGGGTTCACAGCACGTCCAGCTTCAGGCGCTGGTGCAGCAACAGCTTGAAGCGCTTGACCACCGCCAGCGCGTCCTTGAGCAGGTCGCGCTCCAGGCTGCTCAGGCGCTCGGGATCGACGTTGCCGGTGACCGGGCGCCCGGTGTCGAGCTCGGCCAGGCCGGCCTGCAGGCGCAGGCCCATCAGGAAGTGCAGGCTCTGGACCAGCGCATCGCCCAGCGCCGCGTCGATCACGCCGGCCTCCGCCAGCGCGGCGATGCGCTCGGCCGTGCCGGTGGCGGCCACGCGCCGCGCCAGGGCCAGGCTGCGCACGCCGTGCACGATGGGGAAGATGCCCGCTTTCTTGAGGCTGATGGCACGGCCTTCGTCGCTCAGGCCGAACAGGCGGCTCCACCATCCGGCGGGACCGCCGAAGTGGTCCACCGCCGCGGCAAAGCGGGCCAGCATGGCATCGTTGTCGGTAGCCAGCGCCATCACGCGCTCACGCACGGTGGCCAGCAGCGTGGCATCGCCCGCCACCGCATGCGCATCGAGGAAGATGGCCAGCTGCAGCAGGCTGTCGCCCTCGGGCTGCAGCAGCCACTGGCGCACGCGCTGGCTGAAGGCACTGACCGTGCCGCGCCAGTCGGGGTTGCTGACCATGATGCGGCCGGGGCACTCGGGGTAGCCGAAGCTGGCCAGCACCCCGGAAAAGCGCTGGCAGATGGCATCGAGGTCGGGCGGCGCGGTGTAGCCGTCGCGCAGCACCAGGCCATTGTCCTGGTCGGTCTTGAGCAGCTGCTCGCCGCGCCCCTCGCTGCCCATGACGAACAGGCAGCTGTTGGCCACCAGGTCGGCCGGCGCCACCATGTGCCAGGCGCGCTCGAACAGCCGGGCGTTGAGCTGCTGCACCAGCCGGGCCATCAGGCCGATGCGCGTGCCGCCACGGTACAGCGCCGCAATCAGTCGCGTGATCTGCGCCGCCGCCTGCGCCAGCGCCGGCAGGTCCTGTGCATGCTCGATCTGCACCGTGATCAGGTGCGAGTGGTTGGCCAGGAAGCTGAACAGGTCCAGCGCCTCCAGGATGCCGCGCACCTGGCCGTCGTCCTGCACCACCACCAGGCGGTGCACGCGGCGACGCAGCATCAGCGCCATGGCATCGCCCAGCGGGTCCGATGGCCGCATGGTCACCACCGGGCTGCTGGCCAGCGCGCCCACGGCCAGCTGGGCCAGCGGGCGGCCATCGAGGATGGCGCGCTGCAGGCCGGTATTGGTGAAGATGCCCAGCGCCCCGCCGGGCAGGCCCGTGACCAGCACGCTGGTGGTGCGCTGGGACTGGAACAGCCGCACCACCGCGACGATGTCGGTGGCGGCATCCACGGTGTGCGCCGGGCGCAGGAAGGCCTGGTCCACGCGCGCCAGGGTGAGCGACTGGCGCTCGTGCTGGTCGGCCCGCTGCGCCAGTGCGCTGAGCTTCTGGCCCAGGTCCGAAAACAGCAGCGCGCCAAAGGTGGTGTTGCGCGCGATGAGTTCGTTGACCGCCGCGCGCGCGAGCTGGTAGGCCACCACCTCCTCGGCGGCCACAAAGCGGCTGCCCACGCGCCCGGTCATCAGGCCACAGCCGTCAAAGCAGTCGTCCGGGCCGTAGGTGGCCAGCACCTCGTCGCCCTCGGTCTGGGTGACATGGCCCTTGATGATGACGAACAGGTGCGTGGGCGCCACGCCCACGTCCAGCACCACGGCGTCCCCGGGGAAGTAGGCGATGTCCACGCTGGCGCGCACCAGGTGCTGCTCGTCCAGGCTCAGGCAGTCGAAGGGCGAGGCGTTGAAGTTGAAGGCATTGGGCATGGTGGGGCGATGCGTGGGCCGTACGGGTCAACGGCCACTCCATTCAACCCGGCAGGCCTTGCGCCACGCTTGCAGCGGTGTCCCAGTCGTGCTCGAACCAGCGGTCGCCTTCGAGGCAGGCGCGCAGCATGGGCAGGCTGTCATAGCCCCAGAAGACCTTGCCATCGACCTCGAAGGCCGGCACGCCGAAAACGCCACGCGCGGCGGCGGCCTCGGTGTTGCTGCGCAGCAGCGCCTTGGCGCGTGCGCCGTCGTCATCACCGGGCTTGCGCTGCGGCTCCAGCGCGGCCGCCAGTTCCGTGAGGCGCTGTGCATCCAGCGCCTCGTGCCCGCCCTGCCAGACATGGCGGAACACGGAGCCCGTGACGAAGCGGTTGATGCGGCCATCCTCGCTGCAGGCCAGGGCCTGGCGCAGCAGCGGCAGCGGGTTGAACGGGTGGCGCGCCGGCATCGCCAGCGGCACGCCGATCGAATGGCCCAGCCAGACGGCATGGCGGTAGGTCCAGGCGCGCTTGGGCACAATGCCGGCCGGCCCCGGGTTGCCATGTTGCTGGAGCAGCGCGCCCAGCAGCACGGGCCGGTATTCCACGCTGTGGCTCAGGCCCTCCAGCACCTCGGGCAGGCGCTCGAAGGCCAGCCAGGCGTAGGGCGAGACAAAGTCCAGGTAGAACGTGATGTGCTTCATGTCGGCTCCTTGGCCACACCTTCGGGAGGAAAGGGGATGCCGGCGCGCTGCGCCAGCCGCGCCCAGATGGCCAGGCGCTCGGCGCTGTCGGCCTGCGCCCAGGCGCGGATTTCGGGGATGGTGCGAAAGCATCCTTCGCAACGGCTGCGGTCTTCGGTCATGCGGCACACCGAAATGCAGGGCGAAGGGACCACCTCATCGGACCCCGCATCAAAATAGCCCGCAGCGGTTAACAGATGAGCGCGAGCAGCTATTGCTTCTGAAGCACTCATGCCCCCACCTCCTGGGCCACGTCCACCACCGGGGCGCCGGTCAGGCGCTGCAGATCCGAGGGGTGCAAGGGGAACACGCCGTGCGGGTGCCCGGCCGCCGCCCACACCACGTCAAAGCGCAGCAGGTCCTGGTCGATCAGCGTGACCGGCGGCGTGGCATGCGCGATGGGCGACACGCCACCAATCGAGAAGCCCGTGCGCTCCTTCACAAACGCGGCATCGGCCCGGCCGATCTTGCCCACATGGGCCTCGACCTTCTTCTCATCCACGCGCCGGTCGCCCGAGGTGATGACCAGCACCGCCGCATCGTCGCTCTTGCGCCGGAAGATGATGCTCTTGGCCACCTGCCCCACCAGAATGCCCAGCACATCGGCCGCCTGCTGCGCGGTGCGCGCGGCGTCGTCAAGCATGCGGGGCATGTGGGGGTGGCCCGCGGCCTGCAGTGCGGCGGCCACGCGTTGGGTGCTTTCAGGAAAATCGGTCATGGCAGGCAGGGCGGTGCGCGCGCCGCGTGAAAGGTGAAGCCAGAAGGCACACACCGCCGGAACACAGCGTACACACGGTTACAGTGTGAATCTTGTTGCCTCCATTGTCCATGAAGCTGCTCCGCGCCTGCCTGCTCCTGTGCCTCTTCCTTGCCAGGCTGTCCGTGGCCGGGGCCGGGGCCGCGCCCATCGTCCTGGATGACCACCCGCAAGGGCTGGCGCTGCAGGAGACCGGCCAGCTGCTGTGGCTCACGGATGACAGCGGTACGCTGACACTGGACGAGGTGCGGCAACCCGCCCACGCCAGCCGCTTTCAGCCCGCTCCGCCCACGCAACGGCACGACGACAGCGCCCAGCCCCACTGGTTCAAGGTGGTGCTGGAGCAACGCGCCGAAACCGGCGACTGGGTGCTGGCCACACAGACCACGGCGCTCAAGGACGTGCGCTTTCATGGCCCCTTCGACGCCACCGGCCGGGCGCTGGCGCCGCCGGTGCACACCGGCCTGTCACAGCCGTTCGCCACCCGGCCCCTGGGCAGCGAGCGCTATGTGATGCGCCTGCAACTGCCCGGCCCGGGCGTGTACACCGTCTATGTCCGGCTGCTGGGCGAAACGGCCCCCAGCCTGGGCCTGTCGGTCTGGGACACCGCCGAATACCTGCAGTGGCGCCAGCACAAGCGGCTGTTCGACGGCATCTGCTACGGCATCCTGATCGCGCTGCTGGTCTACAACCTCGTGCTCGCAGGCATCTTCCGCGACGCCACCTACGGCTTCTACATCGGCCAGTGCGCCTTTGCGCTGCTGACGCTGGCCAGCTTCAACGGCCACGCGGCGCACTACCTCTGGGGCCACTGGCCCTGGTGGCAGGAGCGCGGTCACGTGGTGCTGCCCAGCCTGTGGCTGCTGTTCGGCGCGCTGTTCGCGCGCAGCTTTCTGGACACGCGGCGGGTGCCATGGCTGGACCGTTTGTTGCTGACCTGGGGCCTGCTGGCGGTGTTGGCAGCCGTACTGGGGCTGCTGGGCCGGTTCGACGCCGCCCAGACCGCCAACGAGATCGTCGCCAGTGCGGGCGTCCTGCTCGCCGCGGTGGCGGCCGTCATCATGCTGCGGCGCGGCTTCATCCCCGCGCAGTGGTACCTGGGTGGCCAGGTGCTGCTGTTCCTGTCGGTGCTGGGGGTGGTGCTGGTCAACTGGAGGGTGATCGATGCACCGTTCCTGCTGGCCAACGGCCTGCAGATCGGCGTGGCGGCCGAGCTGGTGGTGTTCGCCATCGCGCTGAGCCAGCGCATCAGCGGCCTGCGCACGTCCCAGACCGCGCTGCGCCTGCATGCCGCCCACCTGGCACAGGCCGCCGCCACCGACCCGCTGACCGGCCTGGTCAACCGCACCGGTCTGGCGCATGGCGCCACGCCGGTGCTGGCCGATGGCGCTGCACACGCCCTGATGCTGCTCGATCTGGACCGCTTCAAACCGATCAACGACACGCACGGCCACGACGCGGGCGATGCAGTGCTGCGCGCCGTGGCCACACGCCTGCAGGCCCAGTTCCGCGCCGACGACATCGTGGCCCGGCTGGGGGGCGACGAATTCGTGGTCCTGCTCGCAGATCCCTTGCCCGATGAACAGCTGGAGGTGCTGGCCCGCCGCGTGGACAGCGCGGTGCGCCAGCCGGTGGATTTCCAGGGCCAGGCACTCACCGTGGGTGCCAGTACGGGCATCGCCCGCAGTCCGCAGGATGGCCGCACACTGACCGAACTGATACGCTGCGCCGACCAGGCCATGTACCAGGCCAAGCAGACCGGCAGCGGACATGCCTTCTGGAGCCGGGCGACGACCTGAGAGCCTGGGGCGGGGATGCGCCCCCGCGCGTCAGTGCTTGCGCTGATTGAGCAGCGCCACGGCCACACGCGAATTGGGCTTGCGGCCCAGAAAGTCGCTGATGTAGGCCCCGGCATCGATGAGCCGGTCCAGGTCGATGCCGGTGTCAATACCCATGCCCTGCAGCATGTACACCACGTCTTCGGTGGCCACGTTGCCGGTCGCACCCTTGGCATAAGGGCAGCCGCCCAGCCCGGCCACGGACGACTGGAAGTTCCACACGCCCAGCTCCAGCGCGGCCAGCGTGTTCGACAGTGCCTGGCCGTAGGTATCGTGGAAGTGGCCCGAGACTTCGTCGATGCCAAAGTGCTGCAAGGTCGCCTCCAGCGCCTTCTGTACCTTGCGCGGCGTGCCCACGCCGATGGTGTCGGCCACATCCACGCGCTGCACGCCAATGCCCTGGAGCAGGCCGGCCAGGTAGGCCACGCGCTCGGGGGCGATGTCGCCTTCGTACGGGCAGCCCACGGTGCAGCTCATGGCGCCGCGCACACGGATGCCGGCGGCCAATGCGGCCTCCACCACGGGCGCAAAGCGCTCGATGCTCTCGGCAATGCTGCAGTTGATGTTGCGCTGGCTGAAGGCCTCGCTGGCGGAGCCGAAGACGACGATTTCGTCGGGCTGGTCCAGCACCGCCGCCTCAAAGCCCTTGAGGTTGGGCGTGAGCACCGAATACGCCACGCCGCTCTGGCGGGTGATGCCGCTCATCACCTCGTGGTTGTCGGCCATCTGCGGCACCCACTTGGAGCTGACGTAGCTGGTGACTTCGATCTCTTTCAGGCCCGCCTGCTGCAGGCGGTGCACCAGCTCGATCTTGACGGCGGCGGGCACCGGGGTCTTTTCGTTCTGCAGGCCGTCGCGGGGGCCAACGTCGATGAGGCGGACGCGGGAGGGAATGCTCATGGGGCTACCAGATGGTGAGATCAAGAAATGCTGCCATTGTCTCGCCAGCGCCGCCGCAGGGCCACCCCATATCCTGCCAGACCATTCGCCGGACGTGCCATCAGCCAGCTTGGGTGTGATCACCCTCGACCTCTTGCCGCAACAGCGCCACCATGGCCTGCGCTGCCAGCGAAAGCGGCCGCCCGCGCAGCGTGATCAGCCCGATGGGCCGGTGCAGCACGGGCGCCTTGAGCGGGCGCGTGACCACCTCGGGCCTGCGCACCACCTGGGCGGCCAGCTCGGGCAGCGCGCTCACCCCCAGCCCCGCCGCCACCATGGCCGCAATGGTGGCCAGGTGTTCCACCTCGTAGCGGGGTTCAAAACGGATGCGGTGCGTCAGCAAGGCCTCTTGCGCATACTGCCGCACGCTGGTGCCTGCGGGCATGGAGATGTGGGGCAACTCGGCCACGTCGGCCCAGGCAACGGCGCCCCGCCCACGGGCCAGCGGGTGCGTGCGCGGCATCAGCAGCACAAACCGGTCGGACACCAGCGGGGCGTAGTCCAGGTCCGCATAGGCGGGGTTGGCGGCGGTGAGGGCAAAGTCCACCCGCCCGGCCCGCACCATGTCAAACGCCGGACCGGCCAGGCTGTCAAACAGCTCCATCTGCACGCCCGGGTGCTGCACGGCAAACCGGGCAAAGGCCCGTGGCACCGCCCCGGCCGCCAGCGACGGCAGGGCCGCCAGCGCAACGCGGCCCACCTGCAGCTGCGCCACCTCCTGCACGCGGCGCACGGTCTCGTCCATCTGGTGGCGCAGAAACCGCGCCTGCTCGGCAAACACCTCGCCCGCCAGCGTGAGCTGCACGGTGCGCGTGGTGCGCTCGAACAGGCGCACGTCCAGCATTGCTTCCAGCCGCGCCACCGTGCCCGACACCGCCGACTGCGACAGGTGCATCTGCAAGGCCGTGCGCCGAAAGCTCAGCGTCTCGGCCAGCGAGAGGAACACATCCACCTCGCGGGCAGACCAATTGATCTTCATAACCGATCAGTCTATCGAAAAAGACGTCTGGACCGCGCAATGCAGGATACCTAGACTGCGTTGCACGTCAGCACGCCAAAGCAAAAGACTGGAGACAAGATGGAAACAAGTTCGCCTCGCAACGCACACACCGTGGTGGTGGGCGGAGGCACCATGGGGGCCGATGTGGCCGTAGTTCTGGCGCGCGGGGGCGCCCACGTCACGGTGGTAGACCCCCACACCGACCGCCGCAACCGGCTGCTGCCCCACATTGCCCAGGAGCTGGCGACGGCCGGCCAGGCCACCCATGCCGGCCCGGTGCAGGTGTGCGCCAGCCTGCAGGAGGTGGACTGGACCGGCGTGGTGCTGGTGGTGGAGTGCATCACCGAGCAACTGGCCGCCAAGCAGCAACTGTTTGCCGAGCTGGAAGCCGTGGCGCCCCCCAACGCCGTGCTGGCCAGCAACAGCTCGGGCTTTCCCATCAGCGCCATTGCCCAGGGCCTGGCCACGGCGCAGCGCATGCTGGGCCTGCACTTTTTCATGCCCGCCCACCTGGTGCCCCTGGTGGAAGTGGTGCTGGGCGAGCGCAGCGACCCCGCCCTGGGCACCTGGCTGCACGCCTTCATGCGCGGCTGCGGCAGCGTGCCGGTGCTGGTCAAGAAGGACAAGCCGGGCTTTCTGGCCAACCGCATGCAGCACGCGCTGTCGCGCGAGGCGTTTGCGCTCATCGATGAAGGCATTGCCTCGCCCGAAGACGTGGACGCCGCCGTGCGCTTCGGCTTTGGCTTCCGCTTTCTGGCGGCCGGGCCGGTGCTGCAGCGCGACCATGCGGGCATCGAGATCCACACCGCAGCCGCGGCCACCATGTACCCCACCCTATCCAACGCCGATGTGCCCGCCCAGGCCCTGCGCGACAAGGTGGCCCAGGGCCAGTTGGGCATGAAAACCGGCAAAGGCTTCTTTGATTGGCCCGAAGACCGCAAGCAGGCCGAGCGCGCGCGCTACGACACGCTGCTGCGCCAGGGCCTGGCCCTGCTGGCCAGCGAGCTGCCCGCCATCGAGCCCCCTACGGACAACCCCTCGAACCACGGAGCCCGCGCATGAGTGCATCACCCGCCACTTCCAGCCAGTGGGCCGACCCGCTGATCGTGACCGTGGCGCCCAACGGCGCCTACAAGCAGCCTGCCGACCACCCGGCTGTGCCCATCACGCCCGCCACGCTGGCCGCCACCGCCAGGGACTGCCTGGATGCGGGCGCGGCCATGCTGCACATGCACATCCGCGATGCGCAGGGCCGCCACAGCCTGGATGTGGAAGGCTACCGCGAGGCCCAGCGCGTGGTGCGCCAGGCCGTGGGCGATGCCATGGTGATCCAGATCACCAGCGAGGCCGCCGGGGTGTACCAGGCACCGGCGCAGATCGCCATGGTCGAAGCCCTGCAGCCCGAGGCCGTGTCCATCGGCCTGCGCGAAATCGACAAACCCGAGATCGGCGAGGCCGGGCTGCAGCGCTTCTTCACCGGCCTGGCCCGGCAGCACACCATGGTGCAGGTCATCCTGTACGACGTGGCCGACCTGCGCCGCTGGCAGGCCTTGCGCGCCAGTGGCGTGGTGCCCGATGCGCCGTGGTTCCTGCTGTTCGTGCTGGGCCGCTACAGCGCGGGCCAGACCTCCAGCCCGCGCGACCTGTTGCCGTTTCTGAACGCCCATGACGGCAACGAGCCCTGGGCCGTGTGCGCCTTTGGTGCGGCAGAAAACGCCTGCGTGGCCGCCGCCGCAGTGTTTGGCGGGCATGCGCGCGTGGGGTTTGAAAACAACCTGCTGTGCAAGGATGGCAGCGTCGCCCCCGACAACGCCGCACTGGTGCGCCAGGCGGTGGAAGCCGCACAGGCCTTGGGTCGCCCGCTGGCCACCGCCGCGGACATCCGGCAGCGCTTTGGCGCGCACTGAGAGCCCCGTTCACTTCATCCATCGACATCAACCCGCAGCAGACGGGCTTTATCCATCCCCGCAGGAGACCGACATGCACCACCGCCACCGTTCCTCAGCCATGCCTCGCGCCACCCGGCGCACCGTGCTGCACGCAGCCTTGGCCGTCCCCCTGGCCCTGGGCCTGGCGGGCCAGGCCGCCGCGCAGGCGGCGGCCACCGCCTTCCCCAGCAAGACCATCCGCTTTGTGGTGCCCTACCCGCCCGGCGGCCCCACCGACCTGATGGCCCGCATGCTCCAGCCCGAGCTGCAAAGCCGCCTGGGCGTGCCCGTGGTGGTGGACAACAAGGGCGGCGCCGGTGGCAACACCGGCAGCGCCGAGGTGGCCAAGCAGGCACCTGCTGACGGCCACACGCTGCTGCTGGCGGCCAGCGGGCCGATGGCGGTGAACCCCTCGCTCTACGCCAGCATGCCGTTCAACCCGCTGACCGATCTGGCACCGGTGATCCAGCTGTCGGCCTTTCCGCTGGTGCTGGAAGTCCACCCCTCGCTGGGCGTCAAGACACTGGCCGAATTTCTGGCCCTGGCCAAGGCGGGCAAGCCGGTGCTGAGCTACGCATCCGCGGGCAACGGCACGCCGCAGCACCTGGCGGGCGAGCTGTTCAACACCACGGCCGGCGTGAAGATGGGGCACATCCCCTACCGGGGCGCAGGCCCCGCACTCAACGACCTGATCGGCGGGCAGGTGAACCTGATGTTCGACATCGTCGGCAGCTCCCTGCCCCACATCCAGGCGGGCAAGCTCATCCCGCTGGCCGTCACATCGAGCGAGCGCGCCAAGGTGCTGCCCAACGTGCCCACCATGGCCGAGGCTGGCATTGCGGGCTACCAGATCACGGGCTGGCATGGCATTGCGGTGCGCGCGGGCACACCGCAGGCCACCATCGACAAGCTCAACGCCACGGTCAACACGATCTTCAAGGAGCCCGCCTTCCGCGCCAAATGGGAAGCCATTGGCACGCCCGTGGTGGGAGGCAGCGCCGCCGACTTTGGCGCGCTGATCAAGGCCGACGCGCAGCGCCTGGGCAAGCTGGTGCGCGATGCGGGCGTGACGGTGGATTGACCACCGCCCGGCGGGGTGCCCTGGCTCAGTAGCCGCGCGCGGGGTTAACAATGCCCGCCACGGCCTCGCCCCGCTCCAGTGCCGCCATCTTGCGTGCGATCTGGGCAATGCTCTCCTCGCGCAGCGTGCGCGCCGAGGTATGCGGCGTGACGGTGATGCGCGGGTGGTTCCAGAACGGGTGGCCGGCGGGCAGCGGCTCGGTGCGGAACACATCGAGCGTGGCGCCCGCCACATGGCCGCTGTCGATGGCGGCAAGCAGGTCTTCGTCCACCAGGTGCGCGCCGCGCGCCACGTTGATGACGTAGGCCCCGGGCTGCAAACGGGCCAGCGTGTCTTGGTTGATCACGTTGGCCGTTTCGGGGGTGAGCGGCAGCAGGTTGACCAGCACGCGGCTCGCGGCCAGAAAATCGTTGAACTGGTCCGCTCCCGCAAACGCGCGTACACCCTCGATGGCCTTGGGGCTGCGGCTCCAGCCGTTGATCGGAAAGTCAAACTGCGCCAGCGCCTTGGCCACGCGCTCGCCCAGCACGCCCAGGCCCATCACGCCAATCGGGTATTCGCTGCGCAGGCGGGGCTTGCGGTAGCCCCAGCGGCCCGCCTGGGTGTCTGCCTCGTAGCCGTCGAACTCGCGGAAGTGGCGGATGACCGCGTGGCACACATATTCGGCCATCTGCACGGCCATGCCGGCATCGTCGAGCCGCACGACCAGGGCGCCAGGCGGCAGGCGCAGCTTGAGCAGGGCATCCACGCCCGCGCCGATGTTGAACAAGGCCTTGAGCGCCGGCTGCTCGTCCATGAACTGCTGGGGCGGTGCCCAGACCACGGCGTAGTCGGCCTGCGGGGCGCCGGGTTGCCACACGGAGATGTCAGCGCCGGGCAGCGCGGCGGCCAGGCCCTGGAGCCAGGGCTCGGCCTTGGTGTCGGTACAGCAAAAGGTGATTTTCATGGGGCCCAAGCGTAGCCGCATTGGGCACCCCGCGCTGTCACGCGCGGGGTGCCCCGATGGGTCTTACGCTTTCTCGGCCACCACGAGCTTGAGCAGCTCGGCCCCTTCGGCCACCTGGTCGCCGGGCGCGTACAGCAGCTCCTGCACCACGCCATCGGCCGGGGCGGCAATGGTGTGCTCCATCTTCATGGCTTCCATCACCGCCAGCGGCTGACCCTTGGTCACGGCATCGCCCGCCTTCACGGCAAACGAAACCACCTTGCCGGGCATGGGGGCCGTCAGGCGCCCGCCTTCGGCAGCCGACTCGCCGGAATGCGCCAGCAGGTCGATGGCGGTGATCTGGGTAGCGCCCAGCGGGGTGAAGACATGGTCCACCTCGCCTTGCGCATACACGGCTGCGCGCGTGCGCTGGCCGGCGAACTGCAGTTCGATTCCGTCGGGCTTTGCCGCAAACACCAGCGGACCAGCCACGGCGGCATCGCCCTCGCCGATTGCCAGGTGAAGACTGCCACCACGCTCGTAGGTCAGCCAGGCCTTGGCGTGCTCGCCACCAAACTCGAACTCAAAGCGGCGCTGCACCACGCCGTGCGTGTGGAAACCATCGCGGCGGCTGAACGGGTCCACACCTTCGCTGGCGCGCTCGCGCAGCAGGGTTTGCGCCACGGCCGCCGCGGCGGCCAGGGGCAGGCCCACGCTTTCCTGTTGGAACAGCACGGCCTGCTCGCGCGGGATGAGGGCGGTGTCGAGGCGGGCCTCGGCGAACGACGCGGTGCGCGCCACGCGGCGCAGGAACTGCACATTGGTCGCCAGGCCCACGATGTGGGTCTGCGCCAGGGCCTCATCGAGCCGCGCCAGCGCCTGTTCGCGCGTGTCGCCGTGCACGATGAGCTTGGCCACCATGGAATCGTAGAACGGGCTGATGGTGTCGCCCTCGCGCACACCGTCGTCCACACGCACATCGGCGCGCGCAAAGCTGCTGTGCGCCGGCTTGCGGTACACGTGGAGCGTGCCTGTGGCGGGCAGGAACTGGTTGTCAGGGTTCTCGGCGCAGATGCGCGCCTCAATGGCGTGGCCAGTGAGACGCAACTGGTCTTGCTGCAACGGCAGGGGTTCGCCGGAGGCGACGCGCAACTGCCACTCCACCAGGTCCAGTCCGGTGATCGCCTCGGTCACCGGGTGCTCCACCTGCAGGCGCGTGTTCATCTCCATGAAATAGAACTTCATCTGCTCGGGGTGCTCGTAGCCGCCCGGTTGCTCGACGATGAACTCCACCGTGCCCGCGCCCACGTAGTGCACGGCGCGCGCGGCGGCCACGGCGGCTTCGCCCATGCGGGCGCGCAATTCGGCAGTCATGCCGGGGGCGGGCGCTTCTTCCAGCACCTTCTGGTGGCGGCGCTGCACCGAGCAGTCGCGCTCGAACAAATAAACGCAATTGCCATGCGTGTCGCCAAACACCTGGATTTCGATGTGGCGCGGGCGCTGCACGTATTTCTCGATCAGCACCGCATCGTCGCCAAAGCTGTTGATGGCTTCGCGCTTGCAGGAGTCGAGCGCCGCCGCAAAGTCCTCGGCCTTGTCCACCGCACGCATGCCCTTGCCACCGCCACCGGCGCTGGCCTTGATGAGCACGGGGTAGCCGATGCGGTCGGCCTCGGCCTGCAGCAGGGCGCGGTCCTGGCTGGCGCCGTGGTAGCCGGGCACCAGGGGCACCTGGGCCTGCTCCATCAGGCGCTTGGACTCGGCCTTGAGGCCCATGGCATTGATGGCGCTGGCAGGCGGGCCTATGAAGACCAGCCCGGCATCGGCGCAGGCCTGGGCGAAGTTTTCGTTCTCGCTCAGAAAGCCGTAACCGGGGTGGATGGCCTGCGCGCCAGTGGCTGTGGCGGCCGCCAGAATGACTTCCCAGCGCAGGTAGCTTTCCTTGGGCGCGCTGCCACCAATGTGCACCGCCTCGTCGCAGGCGGCCACATGCTTGGCACTGGCGTCGGCATCGGAATACACCGCCACGGTTTTCACACCCAGGCGGCGGGCAGTGGCGGCAACTCGGCAGGCAATCTCGCCACGGTTTGCAATGAGGATCTTGTTGAACATGTTTAAGCCACCTTGGCTGAGCCAGAAAAGAAAGAGGAAAGGCGCCGCACCACGGCGTGCAGAAACTTGAACAGCACCACCAGCAGCAGCACCGAAGCGATCACCATCGCCACCAGCGCGATGCCGAACGCCACCGGGTACTGCGTGGCCAGCCACACCACGGCCACCACCAGGCCGTCCTCCAAGAACGACAGGCCCCAGTTGGAAAAAGGCTCGGGCGAGGTGTTGGCGGCCGCGCGCGTGGTCATCTTGGTGGCCAGCGCCGTGGCCGAGAGCGAGCCGCCCAGCAGCCCCGCCGCAATCGCCATGGTGGCGTTGTCGGCGCCAAACACACCAAAGGCCAGCGCCGCCCCCGCAGGCACGCGGATGAAGGCGTGCACGGCGTCCCAGGCACTGTCCAGCCATGGCAGCTTGTCGGCAAAGAACTCCACCAGCAGCATGAAGCCGCTGACCAGCAGCACCATCGGGTGCTGCAGCATGGCCAGGCCGGGTGGCAGGGGCATCCAGCCCAGCACGCCCATCATGCCGACCAGGAACACCACGGCATACAAACGAAAGCCGCTGGCCCAGCCCAGGGCGGCCGCCAGGGCCAGCAGGCTGGGCATGTCGAGTTGGGCGGTCGCCCTGGCCGCCGCATCGCCCACGGCCCGCGCGGTGCCGCCATCGACATGCAGCCCCAGCGTGTGGAGCCACTGCACGATGTGGAGCCAGAGGGTGTCCATGGCCTGCGGGTACCGATCAGCCCAACCAGTTTGGCTTGCGCTTGTTGAGGAAGGACTGCACGCCTTCCTTGCCTTCATCGCTGGCGCGGATGTCGGCAATGGCTTCCACCGTGGCGGCGATCAGGCGGGCGTTGATCTCGCGTTCTGCCACGTCCATCACCAGCTTCTTGCACACGCGCACGGCATGGGGACTGGCGCTGGCCAGGGCCTTGAGCAGCTCGTCCACCTTGGCGTCGAGCTGGACGGCAGCCACCACCTCGTGCACGAAGCCGATGCGCAGCGCCTCGGCCGCGCCAAAACGCTCGGCCGTGAGGAAGTAGCGGTGCGCGGCGCGCGCCCCCATGGCACGGATCACATAGGGGCTGATGGTGGCGGGGATGAGGCCCAGCTTGACCTCGCTGAGGCAAAAGCCCGCCGTATCCACCGCCACGGCCATGTCGCACGCGGCCACCAGGCCCATGCCACCCGCGTACACGTCGCCCTGCACGCGCGCGATCGTGGGCTTGGGGCACTCGTAGATCACGCGCAGCATCTCGGCCAGCTTGCCCGCGTCGGCGATGTTCTCGTCGCGCGTGTAGTCGGCCATGCGGCGCATCCAGTTCAGGTTGGCACCGGCGCAAAAGGCCGGGCCCTCGGCGGCCAGCACCACGGCGCGCACGCCAGCGCGTGCACCCACCTCGGTGAAGGCGGCGGTGATCTCGGCGATGACCTCGTCGCTGAAAGCGTTGCGCACCTCGGGCTGGGTCAGCGTGATGGTGGCGCAGGGGCCGTCGTAGCGGATGGAAAGGGCAGACATCGGTATTGCCTCCGGCTTACATGCGGAACAGGCCGAACTTCGTATCCTCGATCGGCGCATTGCGCGTGGCGGCCAGGCCCAGCGCCAGCACACGGCGCGTGTCGGCCGGGTCGATCACGCCGTCGTCCCACAGGCGGGCCGTGGCGTAGTAGGGATGGCCCTGGTCTTCGTACTGGCGGCGGATGGGGGCCTTGAAGGCTTCTTCTTCCTCCATGCTCCACTGGCCACCCTTGCCCTCGATGCCATCACGCTTGACGGTGGCCAGCACGCCGGCCGCCTGCTCGCCACCCATCACGCTGATGCGCGCGTTGGGCCACATCCAGAGGAAGCGGGGCGAGTACGCCCGGCCGCACATGCCGTAGTTGCCCGCGCCGAAACTGCCGCCGATGATGATGGTGAACTTGGGCACGCTGGCCGTGGCCACGGCGGTGACCATCTTGGCGCCATTGCGGGCGATGCCTTCGTTCTCGTACTTGCGGCCGACCATGAAGCCGGTGATGTTCTGCAAAAACACCAGCGGGATCTTGCGCTGGCAGCACAGTTCGATGAAGTGCGTGGCCTTCAGGGCTGACTCGCTGAACAGGATGCCGTTGTTGGCGATGATGCCGACCGCCATGCCTTCGATGCGCGCAAAGCCCGTGACCAGCGTGGTGCCGTAGCGCGCCTTGAACTCGTCGAACTCGCTGCCGTCCACGATGCGGGCAATGATCTCGCGGACATCGAAGGGCTTGCGCGTGTCCACGGGGATCACGCCATACAGTTCTTCTGCTGCAAATACAGGCGCCACTGGTGCTTTATCGGCAGGTGCTGGAACCTTGTTCTTATTCAAGTTTTGCACTGCGTTGCGCGCCAGCTGCAGTGCATGCATGTCGTTCTGCGCCAGATGGTCGGCCACACCCGACAGGCGCGTGTGCACGTCGCCGCCACCCAGGTCTTCGGCGCTCACCACCTCGCCCGTGGCGGCTTTCACCAGCGGCGGGCCGCCCAGGAAGATGGTGCCCTGGTTCTTGACGATGATGGACTCGTCGCTCATGGCCGGCACATAGGCACCGCCGGCCGTGCAGCTGCCCATGACCACGGCAATCTGCGAGATGCCCAGGGCACTCATGTTGGCCTGGTTGAAGAAGATGCGGCCGAAGTGGTCGCGATCCGGGAAGACCTCGTCCTGGTTGGGCAGGTTGGCGCCGCCCGAATCCACCAGGTAGATGCAGGGCAGGCGGTTCTGCTGCGCCACTTCCTGCGCGCGCAGGTGCTTCTTGACGGTGAGCGGGTAGTAGGTGCCGCCCTTCACCGTGGCGTCGTTGCACACGATCATGCAATCGACGCCACTCACGCGGCCGATGCCCGCGATCAGGCCGGCGCCGGGGGCGTCGTTGTTGTACATGTTCAGCGCGGCCAGCGGCGCCAGTTCGAGGAACGGCGTGCCGGGGTCCAGCAGCATCTGCACACGCTCGCGCGGCAGCAGCTTGCCCCGGGCCACATGCTTGGCGCGCGCGGCGTCACCGCCACCCTGGGCGACCTTGTCGAGCTGGACGCGCAGGTCATCGACCAGCGTTCGCATGGCGGTGGCATTGGCCAGAAAATCGGCCGAGCGGGCGTTGAGTTGGGTGTCGAGAATGGTCATGCTGTGGTGCTCTGGTTGCGCTCCATCCATGGGTCTTGCCGGGCGGCACCCATGGCGATACGTATCTTGAACTTTCGCATCCTGTCTGTCACCGCCATCGTGCCCCCGGCGCCAACAGGCTGGCGGTTATTCTGCTTTCCGGATTGCACACCGCCGCAAACAGTGGGTAGCGCCCCGCAAGCATAGAAGCCTGGCACCGCGCCGGGTTGCCACAAAGGTTGCAAATCGTGCCACGAATGCGGCACACTTTGCGGCGTGAAATCCCTTGACCCTACCGCAGACTCCCGGCAGAAGCCGTTCGCTGTCGCCAGCGCCCCGGCCGCTACCCCCATTGCGTTCGTGCGCGCAATTGCGCTGGCTTACGAACGCCGTGGCCTGAGCCCCGCCCGCGCCCTGGACCAGGCACAGATTGCGCCGCAGCTTCTGGAAGACGACCACGCCCGCATCACTGCCTGGCAGATGGAGCAGGTGTCGGACACCGCCATGCAGGAGCTCGACGACGAGGCCCTGGGCTGGTTCAGCCGCCGCCTGCCCTGGGGCAGCTACGGCATGCTGGCGCGCGCGTCCATCAGCGCCCCCACGCTGCAGGTGGCACTGGCCCGATGGTGCCGGCACCATGGGCTGCTGACCGACGATATTGCGCTGCAACTGGGCACCGAGGGCGATACCGCCACCCTGGCCATCACCGAAGCCCGCGACCTGGGGCCGCTGCGCGAGTTCTGCCTGGTGTCCATGCTGCGCAACGCACTGGGCCTGTCGTGCTGGCTGGTGGATTCGCGCATTCCGCTGCTGTCGGCGCAGTTGGCGTTTGCGGCGCCCGCGCATGCCGAGGCGTATGGCGTGCTGTTCCGCGCGCCCGTCACTTTCAGCGCAGCACCCACGGCCGTCACCTTCGACGCCCGCTACCTGGCCCTGCCCCTGCGACGCGATGAGGCGGCCCTGCGCCAGATGCTGCAGCACGCCCTGCCGCTGACGGTGCTGCAATACCGGCGCGACCGCCTGCTGGTGCAGCGCGTGCGCCAGCTGCTGGGGGCGCCGCAGAGTGTGCCGGGCGCGCACGCCGCCACCGCCCTGCCCCAGCACAGCGCTGACACCCTGGCCCACCTCCTGCATGTGTCGCCCCGCACGCTGCACCGCCAGCTCAAGGAAGAAGGCGCCACGCTGCAGGGCCTGAAGGATGAGGTGCGCCGAACCCGCGCGGTAGAACTGCTGCACCGCACCCAGCGCCCCATCAAACAGGTGGCCGAGGCGGCGGGGTTTGTGAACGAGAAGAGTTTTATCCGGGCGTTTCGGGCCTGGACGGGGCAATCGCCAGCGGAGTTTCGGAGGCTGGTGCGGGTATAGGGGGATACGGGACAGGTGCACTGATACTCAGTCGTCACATGCATAGTGCAGAGCCTTTGGCAATCTCGAGGCCGACCCACCCTGCCGGTCGACCCGCATTTGCCATGGAGCTGGGCCGAAGTGGGAAATAGACAATGAAGCTAAGCCAAATCGAGTGTTTTATTGCGGTGGCGAAAGCCGGTCACTTCGGCAGAGGTGCAGAGACCATTCACCGTTCCCAGCCCCCTGTCAGTCGACAGATACGGCTGCTTGAAGAGGAGCTTGGCGTGGAGCTGCTCGCCCGCAAGCCCACCTGTGTTGAGTTGACTGTGGCCGGAAAAGCATTCTTGCTCGAAGTCGAGCAAGGCATGCGTCACCTGGCCAGTGGTGTGCGCGCCGCCAGAAATACTGTGCGCCCCCAAACGGCGAAGCTGCGGATCGCCACCACCCCGAGCGTCATGCTGGGAATATTCTCTGCCGTGCTGGCGAAATTCCAGCGGCGCTTTCCAGAGTATGGCTTTGACCTGATCTCCGCGGACAAGAGTTCGCAGGTGAGCATGCTGCTGGAAGGAAAAATAGACGTGGCAGTCGTGCGATCCCTCACCCATGCGCAAGGCATATCCGCCATACGTTTGATCAATGAGCCCATAGCAGCGGCATTGAACTCCGATCATCCTCTCGCCACTCGCAGCCAGCTTGAAGTCAAGGATCTCTCGCCATTTCCGCTCATCATTTACACCGGTCGATTTTCACCGAGTGTGGCGGACCAGCTGATAGAGCTTTGCAAGAAAGCCGGGTTCATCCCGGAGGTTCAAGCTGAAGCCGCAGATATGCAAAGTGCGGCGTTCATGGCCTCGCTGTCCTCGGGCATCGCACTGGTCGCCGCGTCGCTGCAAAACATGGTCACCCCGAATCTGGTGTACCGGCCCGTGCTCCTGGAAGCGGAGCCTGTCACCATGCCGCTTTACCTCCTGCATCGAGAAGGAGATAAAGCGAGGAGCCTGCATGATTTGATTGCCTGTGCGACGCGAGATGATTGATGGCGGTTCAGCTGGGCTGGATGCCCAGTTCAGGAATGCGTTGCTTCCAGAAACCGCGATCGGCTTTCACCATGGACGAAAACTCCTTGCGCGTCATTTTGAGCGGTTCAACCCGGATGCTGGCAAAGCGCTGGATGAGTTCGGGGTCGGCCCAGGCTTTTTGCACGGCGTCATTGACACGATCGATGGCCGCATCGTTCAAGCTGGCGGGCGCCAGCAAGCCATACCACCACCGGATCTTGTATTCCGGCACGCCGCTTTGGGCAATCGTCGGGACGCCCGGCAGCAGCGGGGATGCTTCGGTCGCAGCGACTGCGAGAGCTTTCAACCTCTTGGCAGCGATGAAAGAGCTGGCCGAAGTGGAGCTGTCAAACATCATGTCGATGCGGCCTGCAATCAGGTCTGTGACAGCTGGCGCCGAGCCCTTGTAGGGCACATGTTGCACATCGATGCCGGCCTGGTGCATGAACAATGCTGCCGTCAAATGCAGGGACGTTCCATTGCCCGCGCTCCCATACGTGAGCTTGCCCGGATGCCTCTTGGCATAGCGAATCAGATCGCCCAGATTGTTGAAGGGCGAATCTGCAGGAACCACCACCACGTTCGGCACCACGCCAATGGAAGCAATGGGCTTGAAGTCATCCAGTGGATCGAATTTGAGGCCTGCGTTCAACTCGGGATAAAGCGTATGGCCCATCGCCGTCATGAGCAGCGTGTGCCCATCGTTGGCGCGCAATACGGACTCGGTGCCCAGAACACCCCCGGCACCTGGCTTGTTCTCGATGATGACGGCCTGCCCCAGAGATTCCGTCAGGTTGGGGGCCATTGCGCGGATCATGGCGTCGATGGCGCCCCCGGGCGGAAAGGGCACCACAATCCGCACGGCCTTGGTCGGCCAGTTCACGGTCTGGGCGGTTGCCGGCAGCGGCATCAGTGGGGCCACCGCCCCACAGAGTGCCATGCAGAGTAGGGAACGCCGTGCTGTTTTCATCGTGTTGTCTCCTGGTTTTTTGGGGTCGAATCAATGGACGGCCATTAATGCATCAACGGCCACTCCACCGCGGTCATGGAGGATGACTGGGTTCACATCGATCTCGCTGATCCAGTGGGCGTTGGCTGCAATGGTGCGGGAGACCTTGACCACCATGTCTGCGAACGCCTCGATGTCACGCGCCATCGCTCCGCGAACGCCTGTCAGCAGGGGGTAGAGTTGCAGCTTGGCAAGCTTTTCAAGCACCTCATTGCGACCCACGGGTGCCTGGCTGACCGCTACATCCTTCAGCACTTCCACCCACACCCCGCCAAAGCCGTACACGACCATGGGGCCGAACTGAGGGTCCAGGCGGGCGCCGATGATCATTTCGGTTCCCGGCTGCACCATGGGCTGCACCGAGAACTTCAGGGCTTGGCCTTGCGGCAACAGCGATCGGCATGCGGCCTCGATTTCCCTGCAGGCCTGCTCGACCGCCCGGGCGTCTTTCAGGTTGAGCTTGACGCCACCCACGTCCGTCTTGTGGGGGATCTGTGCTGCATCGACCTTGATCACCACAGGGTATCCAATGGCCTCTGCGGCTTCGACGGCGCTGGCTGCGGAGCCCACGCAGATATCCTCGCTGACCGGGAAACCGAGTTGACCCAGAATGCCCTTGGCTTCGCGTTCCGACAGTGTTTTGCTTCCCTCCTGAGGGCGAATTGCAGGCACCGCGAACCCGTCCAGCACCTCCTGCTGGCGCTCAGCGCCCAGGGATTGGCGGCGCTGGTGGTAATCCGCCCACGCGCGGTGTGCGTGCATGCATCGGTCCAATGAGCGGAACACCGCCAGCGAGTCGCTGCGGTCGTACACGCCAGATCCCACCCCTTCGTACCACTCATTCATCCATACCAGCGACAACGGAGTTTCGATTCGCCGTGCGAGGTCCACCAGGGCTTGGGCGCGACCAATCGCCGCCTGTCCATGGGCAGATGGCATCAGGACGATGACGCTGGAGAACTGCGGGTCTTGGGCAAAGATCTGGACACATTCCTGGTACATCGATGGATCTCTGATCGATTCAGCCGTCACGTCCGCTGGATTGGCAATGGCTGCGAACGAAGGTAGCCGGGCAGCAAGCTCCCGCCGGGTCTTTTCCAGAGGGGCCGGCAGTTTCAGTTGGTAAGCGTCAGCCTTGTCCGCCGCCATCACGACAGATCCGCCCGACCCGGAAATGATGCCTATCCCATCCCCCTGGGGTTCCTGATGGCCATGGCGCGCAAAGAACACGGCCGTCTCCAGCAGCGCTTCGAATGCGTGAACCTGGATCGCGCCGGCCCGGTAGAAAACTGCCTCATAGGCGGCCTGGTCTCCAGCCAGCATCCCCGAATGCGAAAGCGCGGCGCGTTGACCCGATGTGCTCGTCCCAATTTTGTAAACGACTACCGGCTTGCCGGCGATGAAGGCATTGTGCAGGGCGGCGGCAAAGCGCTGGCCGTCCGGAATGCTCTCGAACAGCAAGGCTATCGCCTTGGTTGCCCCATCCTCGATCAGATAGTTGATCAGGTCTGCCAGATCCACGTCACAGGAGTTTCCTGTCGAGATCAATTTGCTGAATCCCACTCCGCGATGCATGGCTTGCAGCACCACGTAGCCCAGAGCGCCGCTTTGGCCAATGACGGCCACATCGCCGCGGACCATGGGCAGATCAACGATGCTGGGCAAGATGTTGCACGCCGCACCGGTGTGCACATTGACGACACCGGTGCAATTGGGACCCAGCAGCCGAATACCCAATGCCTGCGCCTGCTCGACCAGCCGAGCTTGCTTGGCACGGCCCATGTCGTTGCCCAGGTCGGAGAAGCCTGAGGAGAAGACGATGGCGTTCTTGATGCCCGCCTTCGCTGCGTCTTCGAGAACTCCGGGCACCAGGTCCGCCGACACCGCAATGCCAAGGCAATCCGGCACCTGAGGCAATTCGCATAGCGAGGCGAAGCAGCGCCTGCCTTCGATGCCACCGCTGGCGTACTGCGGATTGACGGGATAGACCTCGCCCTGGAAATGCTTGACGAGGTTGCGGACAACTGCTCCGCCAAACGACCCTGTCTTGGGGGAGGCGCCGACCACGGCAACGCTTCTCGGGTTGAGAACAGGCTCAAGGAAATGCATTGTTTGCGAACCCTTTTGACATGCGACTCGAACCCGTGATTCAGACCCAGGCCCGCTTGAGCCAGCGACCGCCGTCTACCGAGAGGTCGCAGCCGGTGATGAAATTGCCGGCCTCGGACGCCAGATAGACGGCGGCATTGGCAATGTCATCGGTATGCCCGAACGAGTCCAGGCAGAGCCGGTCAAGCTCCTTCTGCGCCTGGCCACGGTCTTCATACAGGCGCTTCACGCCTTCCGTGTTGGCGATGGGGCCGGGCAGGATGTTGTTGACCCGGATGGCGTATGGCCCCCACTCCACCGCCAGGGACCTGGTCAGCGCGGTGACGCCTGCCTTGGCCGAGGCCGCATGCGCGCTTCCGGGCCAACCCGAGGCTGCCTGGGCGAGCGAGATATTGATCACGCGGCCTCCCCATTTCGACTGCTGGAGGCCGGTCAGGCTGGCATGGCAGAAGTTGAAGGTTCCATGGAGGTCGATATCCACGACTGCGCGCCAGCCATTGGGGGAGAGCGCTTCAAATGGGCAATGGAAGTTGCCGGCGGCGTTGTTGATCAGGACATCGATGCGGCCGAACTGCTGCATGACCTGATCAACGAGGGCCGTCGTGCCTTCGTAGCTCCGCACGTCGGAGGCAAAGGCAAGTACCCCATTGCCGTGCGGTTCGAGTTCGGCCTTGGCGTGGGCCAGCTTCTCGGCATCCCTGCCGACCAGCACCACATGCGCACCGAGCGCCTGATAAGCGGCCGCCATGCCGAATCCGAGTCCCGAGCTTCCGCCCGTGATGATCGCGACGCGGTCCTGCAGAACATCATCCTTGAAAACACTCGAGGTCGTCATAGCCATCCATGCGCTGTAATGGCTCTGACTCTAGAGACCCGCCCGCCCGGGGTGATCTAACGTTGCGCAGACCGTGATTCAAAAATTGAATCACCAGACCCAGGGGGCAATCGCCTGCGCAGAATCAATGACCTCAACCGATCGCGCGGTGTCCGCCGCGAAGGCCCTGGAGCAGAGTCAACACCGTGCCCCTGTTTCTGTTGGTAAATGGGGCAATCGGCCTTGTTCCTCGGCATGGGCGCAATGATGGTCCCTTCGACCCCAATCCCATCTCGCCACTGCGCCAAGGCGTGCTTGAGCCTGTTGACGATCTCCCAGGGGTCGCGCAGCGGTCTTTGCGCGATGGGATGCAAGGCGCGGTGTGCGGCGCCAATAGCTCCGCTCTTGGCAATCGCCGCAGCGCAGCAGACCGCCCGCAAAGACCACTGCGCCAAGGCTTGGAGCGGAATCGGGCGATTGGGCGGCTCCAGAGATTGGTCACAATCCGCCACAGACGCATCTGCCAAGAACAACACCCAGCTTGCCCGAGCGAATCCGCCGCCATGCTCCACGCCCACCACCGCGTCAGCCCCCGCCCGCGTACGACATCTGATCCTGATTGCCACAGAAATCCCACGCCATGATCTCCATCGACGACCACACCACCATCGCCGACGCTTTCCTGCGCGCCGCTGCCGCCTACGGCCCGAGCAGCCTGCTGGCCGTGCCCGCCAACCCGGCGCGCAGCTACGACCCGCAGGGCCGCGAAATCAGCTATGCCGAAGCGGCCGCGCAGGTGCAGGGCCTCGTGCAGCGCTACCGCGCCGCCGGCTACGGCCTGGGCCACCGCGTCGCCCTGTTTCTGGAGAGCCGGCCCGAGCACATGCTGCACAAGCTGGCGCTGAACAGCCTGGGGGTGTGCGTGGTGCCCATCAACCCCGACTACCGCCCGCGCGAGCTGGCCTATCTGATCGACCATGCGCGCGTGGACCTGGTCCTGGCGCTGCCCACGCGCCTGCCCGCCGTGCAGGCCGCGCTGGCCGAGGCGCGCCACCAGCCGCCCGTGGCCACGGCGGGGGATATGGAAAGCGAGACGGTTGCGCTGCCGGCGCCAGCACGGCCCGCACAGCCCGGCGCCCCCCAGGCCGACACGCCCGCCAGCATCCTCTACACCTCGGGCACCACCGGCCAGCCCAAGGGCTGCGTGCTGTCGCACCGCTATGAGCTGGCGGCCGGCGACTGGTATGCGCGCCGGGGCGGCATGGCGGCCATCCGCGAAGGCCAGGAGCGGCTGTACAACCCGCTGCCGCTGTTCCATGTGAACGCCTCCATCCTGTCGTTCTACTGCATGCTGCTGACCGGCGGCTGCCAGGTGCAGACCGACCGCTTTGCCCCCTCGCGCTGGTGGCAGGAGGTGTGCGAGAGCCGCGCCACCATCGTGCATTACCTGGGCGTGGTCGTGCCCATGCTGCTGGCCCAGCCGGCCAGCCCGCTGGAGCGCGCGCACCGCGTGCGCTTTGGCTACGGCGCCGGTGTGGAGCCGCAGCTGCACGCGCTGTTCGAAGAGCGCTTTGGCCTGCCACTGGTCGAGCTGTGGGGCATGACCGAGATCGTGCGCGTCATCTCCGACCACCACGCACCGCGCCAGGTGGGCACGCGCGCCTTTGGCCGCGCCGAGCCCGGACTGGAAGTCTGCGTGGTGGACGAAGCAGGCGTCGAGGTGGCCGACGGCCAGCCCGGCGAAATGTGGGTGCGCCACAGCGCCGCCACGCCGCGCAAGGACTTCTTCAGCGGCTACCTGGACGACCCCGAGGCCACCGAGGCCGCCTGGCGTGGCGGCTGGTTCCACACCGGTGACATCGTCACGCGCGACGCCAGCGGCATGCTGCGCTTCATGGACCGGCGCAAGAACATCATCCGCCGCTCGGGCGAGAACATTGCCGCCGCCGAGGTCGAGGCGCTCTTGCTCACCCACCCGCTGGTGCACCAGGCGGCCGTGCTGGCCGTGCCCGATGCCGTGCGCGAAGAGGAAGTGCTGGCCTGCGTGGTACTCGACCCCGCTGCGGCGGCGGACGTGGCGCACGGCGACGCGGCGCGCACCCTGCAGGATTTCTGCCTGCGCGAGCTGGCTTACTACAAGGCGCCGGGCTGGTGGTCGTTTGCCGACGAGATCCCCACCACCGGCACGCAGAAGATACAGAAGCACCGCATCTTCCCAGCCGGCAGCGACCCGCGCACGCTCGCCGGCATGGTGGACCTGTGCGCGCGCAAGAAGCGGCCGGTGGGGTGAGCGCTGCGTATCAAAAAAGAGAGCTCCCAACGCAGTCAGCACTCCACCTCGGCCGCGCACGGCAGGTGGTCGTGGCACGGATCGCCCACCGCACCGACCAGCGCCTCGAATGCGAACCCGCGCCGCGCAAGGCCTCCAGCACACGCTGCGCCTGGGCCATCACCTCGGGGCCGATGCCCTCTCCGGGCAGGAACGCGATGCGTGCCACGCTCAGTCTTTCACCGCACCGGCCTTTTGCACCAGGGCACCGTGCTTGGCCAGTTCGGTCTTGAAGAATGGCTCGGTCTTTTCCGGCGACATATCCACGGGTGCAATGCCCTGGGCGGCCAGAATGTCCTGCACCTCTTTCAGCGCCAGCGTGGTGCGCACATCCTGGTAGAGCTTTTGCACCAGGGGCTTGGACAGCCCCGCCGGCCCGATCAGCGCCAGCCAGGCATCGAAGCTGTAGTTCGGCAAGCCCGACTCGGCCAGCGTGGGCACATCGGGCAGCACCGTGGAGCGCTGCGTGGTGGACACACCCAGCGCCCGCAGCTTGCCGGCCTTGACATGTGGCGCCGCCGCCGTGACCGACAGAAAGGCCAGCTGGATCTGCCCGCCGATCAGGTCGGTTGTCAGCGGCCCGGTGCCGCGGTAGGGTATGTGGGTCAGGAAGATGCCGCCTTCGCTTTTCAGCAATTCGGCCGCCAGGTGCAGCACGCTGCCATTGCCCGCCGAACCATAGTCCACCTGCCCCGGATGGGTCTTGGCATAGGCCACCAACTCCCGCAGGTTTTTGACGGGCAGGGTGTTCGTCGCCACCAGCACCAGAGGGACTGTGCCGACCACCGTGATCGGCGTGATGTCCTTGAGCGAATCGAAGGGCATCGTCTTGTAGATCGCCGGGTTGATAACGTGGTTGGACGACACCAGCGCCAGCGTGTTGCCGTCCTTGGGCGCACGCACCAGCTGGGTGGTTCCCGACACGCCGCCGGCACCCACGAGGTTGTCCACCACCACGGGCTGGCCAAGTGCCCGCGCCAGGGGCTGGCCCAGCGCCCGCGCCAGCGTGTCCACGGTGGAGCCCGTGGTCAGCGGCACGATCAGGCGCACGGGCTTGTCGGACTGGGCCTGCGCCCAGGGCATGGCTGCCGCCAGCGCGGCGGCCAGGACGGCCCGCCGGCCCTGAAGAATCAATGCGTTCATTGTTGTCTCCTGTCGTTGTTCATGGATGCCTGGCCTGCAGATCGGCAAAGGACAGCAGCTCACCGGCGATGGCGCTGGCGGCCACCGTGGGCGGGCTGGCCAGCCACACCTGGCCCGGGCCGCCACGGCCGGGGAAGTTGCGGTTGATGGCGCTCACCGTCACCTGCTCCTTGCGCACCGAGCCCCCCGGGCCGCAGTTGCCACAGGCGCCGCAGGAGGGCTGCAGCATGCGCGCACCGACCTTCTCGAAAGCGTCCATGTAACCCGCGGCGATGCAATGGTCGCGCACCGCCGTGGTGCCAAACTGCAGGAACAGCTCCACTCCCGGGGCCACCTTCAGTCCGCGGTCGGCGGCCCAGCGCAGCACGGCGTGGTAATGCACGAAATCCTCGCGCTTGCCGGCGGTGCACGAGCCGCCGTAGGCAATGTCGATGCGCAAACGCGCTCGCAGGCTGGCCAGCGGCAGGCCGTTGCCGGGGTCGCCCGGGGTGGCCACCATGGGCGGCACGGCGGCACAGTCGATGCGCAGAGTATGGACATGCAGCGCGCCCGCATCGCTGTGCATCCAGGGCTCGATCACAAAATCAACGCCCCGCCGCTCACGCAGGAAGCGCACGGTTTCCGCGTCGGGCGCCACGATGCCGGTGAAGCCCCCCATCTCGGCCACCATGTTGGTCAGCGTGGCGCGCTCGTCGGTGGCCAGGTGGGCAATGGCCGTGCCGCAAAACTCGAACACCTTGCCCAGCCCACCTCCCTCGCGGATGTAGGGCTGCGCCAGCAGGTGC
Organism: Acidovorax sp. JHL-9; assembly: GCF_000426205.1. Lineage (NCBI taxonomy): Bacteria > Pseudomonadati > Pseudomonadota > Betaproteobacteria > Burkholderiales > Comamonadaceae > Acidovorax > Acidovorax sp. JHL-9. Next base: position 14,239 of record NZ_AUEX01000022.1, on the reverse strand, counting down.
AGCACGATGTCCTTGGCCGTGACGCCGGGCGCCGGGCAACCGTCCAGCACCACCTGCAGGGACTGCGGCACGGTGAGCCGCACGGCGCCCGTGACGAAGGCATTGGCCATGTCGGTCGTGCCCACGCCGAATGCCACGCAGCCCAGCGCGCCGCTGTGCGGCGTGTGCGAATCGGTGCCCACCACCACCTGCCCGGGCAGCGCGTAATGCTCGGCCACCATGGCGTGCGAGATGCCTGCGCTCTGGTCACCATCGCCGCGTGCGGCCTCGTCCTCGGTCAGCGTGCGGTGCGTGCGCAGGCCGTAGCGCATGGCGAAAGCCCGCTGCGCCTCGACCATGCGCTGCACATTGGGCACTAGCCCGGCGCGCACATGCGCGGGGCTTTCCTTCACATAGGAGGTGTGGTCCTCAAACACCACCACGGACTCGGGGGCGTGCAGCACCAGCGGTTCGCCGAAGGTGGCGTGCAGCATGTGCGCGGCCATGCCGGTGTAGTACTCGTGGATGAAGCGCCAGTCGGCGCGCACAAACGCGCCGGCACCCGGCGCGGGGTGCGGCTCGGTCAGCGCGGTGCGCAGGGCATGGCGTGCAATGATTTTTTCGAACAGCGTGCGCGGCGCACCGCCCACCAGCGCAGGTGCCAGCGCCACGTCGCGCATCCAGCGCTGGCCGAATGGCAGCAGGCCGCCGCTCTTCAAGATGGCGGCCGCCAACGCATCGCGCCCCTGCACCAGATCCCGGATGGCGATGGCCTCGCCACGCTCGATGCGCCCGACGAGGCTGAAGTCGGTGGATGTGAACAGCCCAATGTTGTCGGCATTCTGGCGGTAGATGCGCTCAAAGCTCTCGGCGATCACCAGGCGCACGCCCGCCAGCTTTTCCGCTGCGGGGCTGTGCTCTCGCGACGAGCCCTTGCCATAGCGCTTGCCCGCCACCACCACGCTGAAGCCGCCTTCGCGGATGGCGTTGGCACGCACCGGCAGGCTGCCGCCGGCCTGGAAGCCGGTGTAGGGGTAGCGGCCCAGCGCGTCGTCGTAGTGCGTCAGGATGGGCAGCGGCGTGATCTCGTCGGTCGACACGTCGTCGCGCAAGGCCCCGGTATCCACCAGCGACAGGCGCTCGCCCGCCATCTGGCGCGCCATGCGCTCGGCCGAGGCGCACAAATACAGGATGGGGCCGCTCAGGCGGATCGATGGTTCTTCATGGGACATGGCCGCATGATGGGCAGCCCAAGGCCCCGCTGCCAAGCTCCATTGCGGCACAGGGGGTCGCGCGTTTTGCGTGATCCCTGGAAACCCTCACCGTGCGCACGGCGGCATCAACCGCGCCACGCCTCGATGACGGCCTGCACCGAGCGCAGCCGGGGCGTCTTGCGCGGCGCGTAGATGCACAGCTCGCGCGCAGCCCAGGGCTCGTCCAGCGGACGGCGCACGAAACGGCGGCTTCCGGCGTAGGCGGCCGCGGCGCTGTGCGGAATGATCGCAATGCCCATGCCCGCCTCGACCATGCGACACACCGCATCAAAACTGCTGACCGACACCGCCATCTGCAGGGGCTGGCCCGCGGCAAAAGCCTGTGCATGGACAAAGCGGTCCAGCGAGCCGCCGCTGCGCACGCCGATCAAGGGGTAGGCCATGGCCTCGGCAAAGCGCACAGCCCGCCTGCGCGCCAGCGCATGCCCGCGCGGCAGCACCACCAGCAGCGGGTCGCTGGCGAAATGCCAGCGCTCGATGCTCTGCGGCACCTCGGTGTGCACCCCCAGGCCGATGTCAGCACGGTCGTCCAGACAGGCGCGCACCACCTCGGGCGTGTCCTGCTCGTGCAACGACACCCGCACATCGGGGTACTGCGCCAGCAGGGCCTGGAGGCGCTCGGGCAGAAAACCCACCACGGCCGACATGTTGGCCCACACGCGCACATTGCCCGCCACGCGCCCGCCGAGCGACTGCACCTCGCGCGCCAGCTGCTGCAGCTCGCGGTCGATTTGCAGCCCGCGCCCGAACACCAGCTGACCCGCGTCCGTCAGCACCACGCCACGGGGGGAGCGCACCAGCAGCGGGGTGCCAAACGCATGTTCCAGGTCCGCCAACCGGCGGCTCAGCGCCGAGGGTGCAATGTGCTCGCGCGCCGCCGCGCGCACGATGGAGCCCTCCTGCGCCGCAGCGGCGAACAGGCGCAGGCTGTAGGCATCAATGCGGCGGTTCATCGAACCAGGGCCTACTTCAGCGCCCCAAACACCTTCTTCAGAATGGCGCTGCCCGCCGCGGCCGGGTTCTGGCGCAGCTTCTGCTCCTCCTCGCCAATCACCAGGAACAGGCCATCCAGCGTCTTGCCGGTCACGTACTGCTCTATGGTCGCGTCTTCCTTCTTCACCAGCCCAAAGCCCGCCGCCTTGCCGGCGAAAGCGTTGTACTGCTGGGCCAGGCCCACTTTCTGCGTGGCCTGGGTGACCACGGGCAGAAACTTCTGGCCCAGCGGGGCGCGGGTCTTTTCAGAAAAGAACTGCGTCACCGAGGTGTCGCCACCGGTCAGGATGTTCTTGGCGTCGGTCACCGTCATGCTGCGCACGGCGCCGACCAGCAGGTCCTTGCCCAAGGGCACGGCGGCCTCGGCGGCGCGGTTGATCGATGTCTCCAGCTCTTCGATGCGCTTGCCCTGGCCGAATTTCTTCATCAGCCTGGCGGCGTCTTCCAGGTAGCCCGGCAGCGGGATGCGCACCTTGGGGTTGTTCAGGAACCCGCCCGACTGGCCCAGCAGGCCCACGGCTGCCAGCGCGCCCTGTTCCAGCGCAGCCTTGACGCCGCTGCTGGCGTCGGCATTGCTCAGATCACCGAGCGACAGCGCCTGCGCCTGCGCCCGCGTGGTAGCCAGCAGGATCAGGGCGGCCAGGCCGGAAGTCTGGAATTGTCGTCGCTGCATGGAATGCTCCTTGGAAGTGAAAACGTTCAAGCGGCCCCAGTGTGCCGCGTCTGCGCCAGGCCATGCAAGGCGCCCCCGTCCAGCAGCGCCGGCAGCTCGCCCATGTCGGCCATCACATGCACGGCGCCGGCTGCGCGCAGCGCCGCGGGCGAGCCGTGGCCCACGGGCGACGGGCTGTAGCCCACCACCGTGGCGCCCGCAGCCACGCCGGCAGCGACGCCGGTCACCGTGTCTTCGACCACCAGGCAGCGTGCGGGCGGCACCCCCACGGCGGCGGCCGCGGCCAGGTACACATCGGGCGCGGGTTTGGTGGCCGGCATTTCGTGGCCGCTGAAGATGCGGCCGGCAAAGTACGGCGCCAGGCCCACCTTGTCCAGCTGCATCTCGACCTTGAAGCGATCCGCGCCCGAGGCGCAGGCGATGCGCCCCTGCAGCCGCGCATGGACGGCACGCACCGCCTCCACCGCGCCTTCAATGGCCTGCAGCTCGGCCTCCAGCCGGGCGTTGCGGCGCGCGTAGAACGCGGCCATCCAGGCGTCGGTGAGCGGGCGGCCGGTGTGCGCCGCTATGCGCGCGGCCTCGCTGCGCACCGTCTTGCCGATGAAGACCTGCATGCACTCTTCGGGGCTGATGGCCCAGCCGGCCTCGTTGAGCATGGTGCAGAGCACGCCGTTGGTGATGGGCTCGCTGTCCACCAGCACACCATCGCAGTCGAACAAGATTGCTTCGAATTTCATCGCTTCAGGCACTTTACGGATAGTGGTTTCAGGCCATTTTGGTTGGGAATCAGCGGCTGTCGCCATCCACGTAGTACCAGCGCCCGGCTTCGCGCACGAAACGGCTCTTTTCATGCAGGCGCACGGCGCGCCCGGCCACGCGGTAGCGGGCCACAAACTCGACCTCGGCGTGGTCGGCGTCCAGCACGCGGTGGCTGCGCACTTCCAGGCCCAGCCAGTGCGCCCCGGGTTCGAACGCAAGCGTGGCCGGGCGCTGGCTGGCGTGCCAGGTGGCCAGCAGGTAGTCGCCCCGCTCCCGCACGAAGGCGCTGTAGCGCGAGCGCATCAGCCGCTCGGCGTCGGGCGCGGGCGTGGCATCGAAATGCTCCACATAGCGGCCGCAGCAGTCGGTATAGGCCAGCGGGGTGCGGCGGTGCGACAGGGCGCCGCAGGGACATGGCAAGGTGTTCGAAAGCTGGGGCATGGCGTTGCTGTGCGGACAAGAAACGAGGCGCGGATGCGCAAGGAGCTGCTGACCCCCACCGATGTGGAAGCCGCCCTGCGCGCGGGTGGTTGCCTGGACGCGCACGAGGTGGAGCGCGCCACCATCGAGCCCCACGGGCAGATCACGGTGGTGCTCAAGCGCCGGGGGTGATACCGGCAGGAATCAGGTGATTGTCGGCTCTGGCGCTTGTCCATAAAGCACCTGCAGCTATTTATTTGGCAGCAAATTTTTGCCAACCATCAGGCCAGTGCGCGCTGGATGATGATTTTCTGCACGTCGCTCGTGCCCTCGTAGATCTGGCACACGCGCACGTCGCGGTAGATGCGCTCCACCGGGAAGTCATTGACCACGCCGTAGCCGCCCAGCGTCTGGATGGCGGCGCTGCACACGCGCTCGGCCATCTCGCTGGCGAAGAGCTTGGCCATGGCGGCTTCCTTGAGGCAGGGTCGGCCCGCGTCGCGCAGCGCGGCGGCGTGCCAGATGAGCTGGCGCGCGGCCTCGATCTGCGTGGCGCAGTCGGCCAGGCGAAAGCCCACGGCCTGGTGCTGGAAGATGGGCTGGCCGAAGCTTTCGCGCTCCTTCGAGTACGCCAGCGCTGCATCGAACGCGCTGCGCGCCATGCCCACGCTCTGCGCGGCGATGCCGATGCGGCCGCCCTCCAGGGCACCGAGCGCGATCTTGTAGCCCTCGCCCTCGGCGCCGATGAGGTTCTCGGCCGGGATGCGGCAGTTGTCGAAGTTGATCTGCGCCGTGTCGCTGGAATGCTGGCCCAGCTTGTCTTCGAGCCGCGCCACCACATAGCCGGGGTTGCTGGTGGGCACGAGGAAGGCGCTCATGCCCTTCTTGCCCGCGCCCTTGTCGGTCACGGCGATGACGATGGCGACATGGCCGTTTTGGCCGCTGGTGATGAACTGCTTGACGCCGTTGATCACGTACTCGTCACCCTCCTTCACCGCCGTGGTGCGCAGCGCGGACGCGTCGGAGCCCACATGCGGCTCGGTCAGGCAGAACGCTCCGAGCATCTGGCCCTGCGCCAGCGGCGTAAGCCAGTCGCGCTTTTGCCGGGCGTTGCCGTAGCGCATGAGGATGGCGTTGACGGGGCAGTTGGTCACCGAGATGGCGGTGCTGGTGCCACCGTCGCCCGCGGCGATTTCTTCGAGCACCAGGGCAAGCGTGACATAGTCCAGGTTGGCGCCGCCAAGCTCCTCCGGAACGCAAATGCCGTAGGCGCCCAGCGCGGCCAGGCCCCGGTGCGCTTCCTTGGGAAAGTGGTGCTCCTTGTCCCAGCGAGCGGCGTGGGGCCAGAGTTCGGTCTGGGCAAAGTCGCGCACGGCGTCGCGGATCATTTCCTGGTCTTGGGTCAGCAGCATGAGGGATGTCTCCAGAGGTCGTTGTTCAGAGAAATTTACCAGTGCGCGGCGCGGCGGCCGTCGTGGTGCAGCAGGCGCCCCTTGTCGGCGGCAGTGACACCGGCCACGGTGGCGCGCAGGCCGCGCACACTGTCTTGCACGGTCAGGGCAGCGCCCGCACCGCCCATGTCGGTCTGCACCCAGCCGGGGTCGATGGTGATGAGCGTCGCCTGCGGGTAGCTGTGCTGGGCCGCCGCCACTGCCATGTTCAGCGCGGCCTTGCTGGTGCGGTAGAGCCACGAGTCGCTGCCCGGCACGCTGCCGATCTGTGACATGGACGAGGACAGGAACGCAAACACGCCCTGCGCCTCGGCCACCAGCGGCGCCACTTGCGGAATAGCCTGCATGGCGCCCAGCACATTGATGTGCATGACGGCATCAAAGTCCTGCTGCGTGGGGGGCGTGAGTGCGTTCGGGCGGCGGATCACGCCTGCCACATACCAGGCGGTCTCGATCTTCTCGCCATCGAGCTGCCAGGCCAACCCGCTCACGCTGGCAGGGTTGGCCACATCCACAGTGAGCGCCTCGGCGCCCAGGGCCTGTACGCGCTCGCGGCCGGCGTCGTCGCGCACGGTGGCAATCACGCGGCGGCCCGCCTCGGCGTATTGACGCACCAGCTCCAGTCCAATGCCGCGCGATGCGCCGATGATGAGTATGGATTTCATGGTTCAGAGATTTGAGCAAAACAGGGGCTAGCGCTTGCCGATCCAGCGTTAAAAGCCATCCAAGGCGATGCAATGAGTTCCATCCCATCACGCCTCGCCCAGTCCCCGAGCGGCACGGGGCCAGAGGGGTCCTGGGCGATGGCGCGCATGGCGTGGCGGATCACTTCCTGTGCTCGGTTCAACAGCATCTGTGGTGTCTCCGGGATCGTGTTCAAGGGGCTGCGGGAGCCCCGCATTGACGTGAACGTCAATTATCAGGCCCAACCCGGCGGTGGGGCCCGATGTCAGAACTCGCTGTGCCAGCGCAGCGAGTAAACCTGTACCGGCCCCCGGTCGCGGTTGTAGCCGGGGTGGACCAGGTGCTGCGCCCCCAGCGAGAATGCCGACCGCAGCGTGCCGGCCGAAGTAACCACATCCGGCAAGGTCCAGCGGTAATAGGCTTCGAGCACCTGCTCGGGGCCATAGTTGAGCCGGCCATCGCCCAGAAAGAAGCCCTGGCCGCCCGCCGCCAGATAGCTGCGGTGCGGGCGCGACAGGCCATTGGCCGCCCAGGCCACGCCCCAGCGGTCCTTGCTGCGGCCCCACGCGGCGCCGGTGAACTGCCCCCCCAGCGACAGCTGCTGGTCTATCTCGGTAAATGCATAGGTTTCAGACTGGCCATTGTTGCGGCTGGCACGCAGGAACAGGCCGGCCTCCTCGCCCAGGGGCGCCTCCAGCGTCACCCCCCAGCCGGTCTTGCTTTGCGCACGGCGCACCCATGCCACATCCGGCGTCCCCCCCAGGGCGAGGGCATCGTCAAAGCGCCCCATCACCGCCCGGTTCCGGTACAGCAGCAGGCGGGCGCGCAATGGGCCGGCAGGCAGCAACACCGGCAGATCGGACTCCACCTCCAGCTGGTCTCCGTAGTGCTGGCGCCAATGGCTGTCGAGTGCCAGACCGTTGGATTCGCGCGGCAACTCCATGCGGGCGGCGCGCACGGCCCAGGTGCTGGTGCGGTATTCGATCATGGCCCCCACCGAGTAACCCCGGGCATCCGCAGCGTAGTCCCAGGCGCCATGCGTGAGGAAAGACCAGTTGAAGAACTGCTCTCGCGGGTCTTTGGCGTAAGGATTGTTGTCAAAGTAGTCGAGCAGCGAGAAAGCCCCTGCGCGCACCGTCCAGCGACTCGTGCGCGATGCTCCGCCCAGTTCGTTGAAATCGGCGGGGATGGTTTCGGCGTCACCACCGGTCGCCCAGCGCTGCTGCACGAACATGCGCGCCCGGTACACCGACAGGTTCGCTCCCGAGGTACGGGCCAGTTCGCCGTTGGACAGCCCCCCGGCACCCGCCAGGTGCGACAGCGGCACGCCCTGCGCAGCTTCGGGGTTGAAGTGGGCCTCGGCCCCCTGCCAAAGGCGCACGCCCAGATCGCCGGTGGTCGTGAACGAGTAGGACTTTTCCCGACCCGGAACCAGGCTGTTGGGGCCGGTGTAGGGCGCAGCAAAGGCCGGCTTGGCCTGCCAGGCCCAGGTGGCTTGCGCGTGCCACGCCACGGGGGGTGGGGCCGCAGGCGCCTCCACGGCTTGTGCCGCCACGCGCCAGGGCGCGGCGGCCACCAGCAGCAGCGCCACCGTGGCTGCCAGCGGCATGGAACGAGCGTGGCGCCGGGCCGGCAGAAGTCTGGACATCATGGCGCGCGAGTGTAGCGCCGGCCCATGACGCCCTGACAATGGCAGCCTTCCCACAGAAAATAGCCGCAAGCGCTTTTACAGCAAGCGCCAGCAGCTGTGTTTTCGGGAGATCAGATCAGCTCCAGGGCAACGGCCGTGGCCTCGCCGCCACCAATGCACAGCGTGGCCAGGCCCTTGGTGAGGCCGCGCGCCTTGAGCGCATACACCAGCGTGACCATGATGCGCGCGCCGCTGGCGCCAATGGGGTGGCCCAGCGCGCAGGCGCCGCCATTCACATTGACCTTGTCGTGCGGCAGATCCAGCTCCTTCATGAGCGCCATGGGCACCACGGCAAAGGCTTCGTTGATTTCCCACAGCTGCACGTCGCCCACGGCCCAGCCGGCCTTGGCCAGCGCCTTCTGCGTGGCACCCAGGGGGGCGGTAGCGAACCACTCGGGCTCCTGTGCGTGCGTGGCGTGGCTCACGATGCGGGCCAGGGGCTTGCAGCCGAGTTTCTTCGCGGTGGACTCGCGCATCATCACCAGCGCGGCGGCGCCGTCGTTGATGCTGGAGCTGGAGGCCGCGGTGATGGTGCCGTCCTTCTTGAAGGCGGGCTTGAGCGTGGCGATCTTGTCGAGCTTGACCTTCGCCGGCCCTTCGTCCACCGAGACCACGGTCTCGCCCGCGCGGGTCTTGACGGTGACAGGCACGATCTCGGCCGCGAACGCGCCCGACTCGGTGGCGGCCTTGGCGCGCTGCACGCTGGCCGTGGCAAAGGCGTCCTGCTGCGCGCGCGTGAACTGGTACTTGGCGGCGCAGTCTTCGCCAAAGGTGCCCATCGAGCGGCCGGGCTCGTAAGCGTCTTCCAGGCCGTCGAGCATCATGTGGTCGAAGATGCGGTCGTGGCCCAGGCGGTAGCCGCCGCGGCCCTTTTGCAGCAGGTAGGGGGCGTTGGTCATGCTTTCCATGCCGCCCGCCACCATGACGTCGTGCGTGCCGGCCAGCAGCATGTCGTGCGCGAACATCGCGGCCTTCATGCCCGAGCCGCACATCTTGCTCAAAGTGACGGCGCCCGCCTCCTTGGGCAGCCCCCCCTTGAACGCCGCCTGGCGCGCGGGCGCCTGGCCCTGGCCTGCCATCAGGCAGTTGCCGAACAGCACTTCGCCCACCTGGTCGGGCGACACACCAGCGCGCTCGATGGCGGCCTTGATGGCGGCGCCACCGAGGTCGTGTGCGGCCAGGCTGGAAAAATCGCCCTGCAGCGAGCCCATGGGGGTGCGCGCGGCGCCGACGATGACGATGGGGTCTCGGTGGGATACAGACATGGGAAGGCTCCTTCGGTTTGAGGGGAATGCGCGATGGTCAATGGGCGGCATGCGGGAAGCGCCGCTCGGGGTCGTAAGGGAAAACGTCGTACACATGGCCGGCCTGGATGCGCTCCTTGTGCGACTGCCAGAAAGCCACGTCGAGCAGATCGGCATGGTGCCGCATGAACACGGCGCGCACAGCGTCGTTGCCCAGCAGGAAGGGGCCGAAGGTCTCAGGAAAAACATCGTGCGGGCCGACGCTGTACCAGACCTCGCCACTCATCTCTTCCTCTTCGTTGCGCGGCGCGGGCACGCGGCGGAAGTTGCAGTCGGTGAGGTATTCGATCTCGTCGTAGTCGTAGAACACCACCTTGCCGTTGCGCGTGACGCCGAAGTTCTTCCAGAGCATGTCGCCGGGGAAGATGTTGGCGGCCACCAGGTCCTTGATGGCGTTGCCGTACTCGATCACGCTGCGCTCCATCTGCCGGTAGGCACGCGGGTCGTCCAGGCCGGTGTCGAAGGCCTCCTGCAGGAAGAGGTTGAGCGGAACCATGCGCCGCTCGATATAGAGGTGCTTGATGATGACCTCGGTCTGGCCGTCGCCATCACGGTCGCTGATTTCGAGCTGGCTCGGAGCAAACCTTTCGATCTCGGCGATCAGCGCGTCGTCAAACCGGTCGCGCGGAAAGGCGACCTCGCTGTACTCCAGCGTGTCGGCCATGCGGCCCACGCGGTCGTGCTGCTTGACCAGCAGGTACTTGGCCTTGATCTGCTCGCGCGTGGTTTCCTTCTGGTGCGGGAAGTAGTCCTTGATGAGCTTGAACACATACGGAAAGCTCGGCAGGTCGAACACCAGCATCACCATGCCCTTGATGCCGGGCGCGATGCGGAACTGGTCGCTGGAGTGCTGGAGGTGGTAGAGGAAGTCGCGGTAGAACAGCGTCTTGCCCTGCTTGGCCAGGCCCAGCGCGTTGTAGATCTCGGCGCGCGGTTTCCTGGGCATGAGGCTGCGCAGGAATTGCACGTAGGCACTGGGCACCTCCATGTCCACCATGAAGTAAGCGCGCGCGAAGCTGAACAGCATCTGCAGGTCGTCTTCACCAAACAGCGCAGCGTCGATGAACAGCCTGCCGCTGTCGTCGTGCAGGATGGGCAGCGCAAACGGCACCTCGTTGAAGCCGTTGATGATCTTGCCCACCACATACGCGCCCTTGTTGCGGTAGAACAGGCTGCTGAGCACCTGGATCTGGAAGTTGGTGCGCAGCCTGACCTTGTCGAGCCGGCCGCGCATCGCGTTCACCACGCAACCGGCATCGCGCGCCAGATCCACAAACTCCCGCTGGAGCTGGAAGTTGTCGATGATGCGGTGCAGCGTGTCCACCAGGTTGTCGCGCGAGGGGTAGTAGGCCCGGTAGGTGGGGCGCGCAGCGGGCTCGTCGTTTTCGATGTATTCGGTGCTGACCGCAGGCCGCACAAAGATGAAATCGTTGTGGAAATGGGTGCGGTGCAGGATCTTGGTAGTGACCGAGTTGAAGAAGGTCTCGGCCAGCTCGGGCTGGTGGTGGTTCACCAGCAGGCCGATGTAATGCAGCTTGATCTGGTGCCACACGTCCATGGGCTGCGCGCCGGCGCCGAATTCCTTTTCGAGCCGGCGCACGCACTCCTTCACGCGCAGGTCGTAGAACTCGATGCGCTCGCGCTGCGCCCGCTGCTGGCCGTGCCAGTCGGCGGTTTCAAAGCGGTGCTTGGCCCGCGCGGACTCGGTGCGAAACAGCCGGTAATGGCGGTTGAACCCGTCCATCATGGCCTTGGCGATGCCATAGGCCTGCGGGGCATCCAGCCGTTGCGGAAACATGGCGGGGTCTCGACCGTCGCAGTACAGGCGAACAGGCGTTGCCGGGCTACTGCCTTTTGACGGCAGCCACTCCGGCAATCGCGGCCTTGTAGAGCGAATCCAGCCCTTCGGTGCTGTCGACGGTCATGTGCAGGTTGTTGATGAGCCCGTCTTTGAGGCCATAGCACCAGCCGTGCAATGTCACCTTTTGCCCACGGCCCCAGGCATCCAGCATCACCGTGGTCTGTGCGATGTTGACCACCTGCTCGATGGCATTGAGTTCGCACAGCACATCGTGGCGCCACTCGGGGGCGGTGGCGGCAATCAGGTCACGGTGGCGATCGCGCACGTCCTGCACATGGCGGATCCAGTTGTCGGCCAGGCCCACGCGCATGCCCTCCAGCGCCGCCAGCACACCGCCGCAGCCGTAGTGCCCCACCACCATGAGGTGCTCGACATGCAGTTGGTCCACCGCGTACTGGATGGTGGACAGGCAGTTCAGGTCAGTGGGCACCACCACGTTGGCCACGTTGCGGTGCACGAAAATTTCACCGGGCTCCAGGCCTGTGATCTGGTTGGCAGGTACGCGGCTGTCCGAGCACCCGATCCACATGTATTTGGGCTTTTGCTGGGCCATCAGGCCCGTGAAAAAGCCAGGCCGCTCGCGCTCCATCTGGGCGGCCCAGGCGCGGTTGTGAACAAACAGGTCTTCGACGGATGAGGGCATGCTGTCCTTGACAGGTGAGTGAAAAAAAGGGAACTCAGCAGGTTTCTGCGAAAAGCTCGCGGCCAATCAGCATGCGGCGAATTTCGCTGGTGCCGGCACCGATCTCGTACAGCTTGGCATCGCGCCACAGGCGGCCCAGCGGATATTCGTTGATATAGCCATTGCCACCAAACACCTGCACACCCTCGCCCGCCATCCAGGTGGCCTTTTCGGCGCACCACAGGATCACGCTGGCGCAATCCTTGCGCACCTGGCGCACATGGTCGGTGCCCAGCATGTCGAGGTTCTTGGCCACGGTGTAGGCAAACGAGCGTCCCGCTTGCAGCACGGTGTACATGTCCGCCACCTTGCCCTGGATGAGCTGGAATTCACCGATGCTCTGGCCGAACTGCTTGCGGTCGTGGATGTAGGGGATCACGTTGTCCATGACGGACTGCATGATGCCCAGGGGGCCGCCGGTGAGCACCGCGCGCTCGTAGTCCAGCCCGCTCATCAGCACCTTCGCGCCCATGTTCAAGCCCCCCAGTACGTTGGCCGCGGGCACCTCGACGTTGTGGAACACCAGCTCGCCCGTATGGCTGCCGCGCATGCCCAGCTTGTCGAGCTTTTGCGCAATGCTGAAACCAGGCATGCCCTTTTCGATCAGGAATGCCGTGACCCCGCGCGCGCCCATCTCGGGCTCGGTCTTGGCGTAGACCACCAGCGTGTCGGCGTCCGGGCCGTTGGTGATCCACATCTTGCTGCCGTTGAGCAGGTAGTAACCGCCCTTGTCCTCGGCCTTGAGCTTCATGCTGATCACGTCGGAGCCCGCGCCAGGCTCACTCATGGCCAGCGCGCCCACATGTTCGCCGCTGATGAGTTTGGGCAGGTATTTGGTTTTCTGCGCCTCGTTGCCATTGCGGTTGATCTGGTTCACGCACAGGTTGCTGTGCGCGCCGTAGGAGAGGCCCACCGAAGCGCTGGCGCGGGAGATTTCTTCCATGGCCACCATGTGGGCCAGGTAACCCATGGCCGCACCACCGTATTGCTCGGGCACGGTGATACCCAGCACGCCCAGTTCACCCATCTTGCGCCACAGATCCATAGGGAACTGATCGTTGCGATCGATCTCGGCTGCGCGTGGCGCGATTTCCGCCTGCGCGAAATCGCGGACCGCGTCCCGCAATGCGTCGATGTCTTCTCCCAACTGGAAATTGAGGCCTGGAATGGCGGCGGGCATGCTCATGAATGTCTCCTCGGAATGGTGGAATGGTGTTGCAGTTCAGTGGCGGATGTTTTCGCGGCCTGTAATGGCCATCAAGGTACAAGCCATGGTGGCCACCAGCTTCTCTTGCGTGCCTTCGAGTGCATAGGCACGCCCCTCGCAAACGGTGATCGTGCGCCCCGGCTTGAGCACCCGCCCCTCCATGCGAAAACGCTCACCACGCGCCGGGGCCAGAAGATTGATCTTGAACTCGATGGTAAGAACCGCAGCATCTTCTGCCATCAGGGTGAATCCGGCATACCCACAAGCGGAATCCAGGGCCGTGGCGACCATGCCCGCATGCAGAAATCCGTGCTGCTGGGTCAGACCAGCGGCCCAATCCATTTCGATATCCACAGCACCGGGAGCAACCAGCCCCAAGCGCGCTCCGAGCGTCTGCATGGCGCCCTGGCGCGCAAAACTCTCATGCACCCGCGCCGCGTAAGTGGGCGTCTGGACATCGAAAGGTGGGGTGCTCACACGGCCTCCTGATTGACGTTTACGTAAACGTTAATTATCAACCATTTTTCATTTCTGTTTTCAGCAGCAGGGCACGCGCTTCCTTTTCGTGTTCCCGAACCTCTTCCAGGTTGGCCTGCAGATCAGCCATCTGATCTTCCAGCTGCCGCCGATGCACCACGAGCACATCCAGGAATTTTTGCAACTGCACGCCTGTATCGCGCGGGCTGTCGTAGAGGTCAATGATCTCCTTGGCCTCGCTCAATGACAAGCCAAGGCGCTTTGCCCGCAACGTCAACCGCAGCCGAGTGCGATCCCTCGCGCTGTAGACGCGACTGCGGCCTGCCGGCCCATTGCGCTCAGGCTGCAGCAAGCCCATGTCTTCATAAAAGCGTATGGCACGCGTTGTGAGGTCAAACTCTTTTGCGAGGTCGCTAATGGTGTAGGTAGAGGCCATGGTAGAGCAGTGTTGCACGGTAGTTTCTCGCAAGATCGCCACCTGCAACTAAGCAGTCTTTCAGTGCAACATGTTTTCAACGTTTACGTAAACGTCAATCGTAGCGCAATTGTCCCCATCTATGCCACAAGACTGCGCAGCGCAAAGACTGGTGCGAGACAGGCGGCTCCGGCGATGTGCGTATTGGGAGTGAAAACTGGGCGCCAAAAAGCAGAAACGCCCCACTCAAATGCTGAGTGGGGCGTTACTGGGCTGTAAGAGCCTGACGATGACCTACTTTCACACGGGAACCCGCACTATCATCGGCGCAAAGTCGTTTCACTGTCCTGTTCGGGATGGGAAGGAGTGG
>NZ_AUEX01000021.1:0-70143 GCF_000426205.1 Acidovorax sp. JHL-9 | reverse complement strand
CGAAAAGCTGCCTGCCAGGAGTGGTAGTTCAGTTGGTTAGAATACCGGCCTGTCACGCCGGGGGTCGCGGGTTCGAGTCCCGTCCACTCCGCCAGATAAGAAACCGCTGCAGTCGCAAGGCCGCAGCGGTTTTTTTGTGCTTTCTGGCAAGAAAAATCCCGCAAGTTTTGCTTGCGGGATTTGTGCCGAATTGGCATTCGGCGCTTAGCTGATAAGCACCAATTGCTATTGAAACAGTAGCGAAATTTCTTCAGCGAGGTGCCAGGCGGATGGCGCCATCCAGGCGAATCACCTCGCCATTGAGCATGTCGTTTTCAAAGATGTGCTGCACCAGCTTGGCATAGTCCTGGGGTGTGCCCAGGCGGCTGGGGAAAGGCACGCCGGCCGCGAGCGCGTCCTGCACTTCCTGTGGCATGCCAAACAGCATGGGGGTGCCAAAGATGCCGGGGGCAATGGTCATGTTGCGGATGCCGTTGCGGGCCAGGTCGCGGGCGATGGGAAGGGTCATGCCGACCACGCCGCCCTTGGAGGCCGAATATGCTGCCTGGCCGATCTGGCCGTCATAGGCCGCCACGCTGGCGGTGGAAATCATCACACCGCGCTCGCCGGTGGCTTCGGGTTCATTCCTGCACATGGCTTCTGCCGCCAGGCGGATCATGTTGAAGCTGCCAATCAGGTTGACCGTGATGGTCTTGCTGAAAACAGCCAGGGCATGGGCGCCGTTCTTGCCGACGGTCTTTTCCGCGGGCGCGATGCCTGCGCAGTTCACCAAGCCCATCAGCTTGCCCAGGGACACGGCTTGGGCCACCACGGCCTGGCCATCGGCTTCGCTGCTGACGTCGCATTTCACGAAGGCGCCGCCAATTTCTCGGGCCACGGTTTCACCTTTTTCCGCCTGCATGTCGGCAATGACGACCTTGCCGCCTTGCGCTGCCAGCATGCGTGCCGTGCCTTCGCCCAGGCCCGACGCGCCGCCGGTCACGATGAATACCTTCCCTTTGATTTCCATGTTGTGTCTCCTGTAAGTGACGTTGACGTTCACGTCAATTATCACCCATGGACTGGCGCACTGACAGGCAAAAAAATGCCCGGACAGTGCCGGGCAAGTTCAGGCCGCCCCCTGGGCGGGGGGGCAGAGCGTGAATTTACGGAAAGCCCACCCGGTCCAGCATCTGCTGCACCTTGGTGACGTTGGCGCCCACCGCGCTGATTGGGATGGTTTCGCTCTTGAAGGGCTGGTCTTGCGCCATGGCCTTGAGCGCAGGATTGTCGATGTTCAGCCCCTTGACGGCGGGCCATTCATTGTTGCCATTGGCAAAATAATTTTGTGCTTCAGGGCTGGCCAGGTATTCCAGGAACTTGACGGCGTTGGCCTGGTTCTTGGCGTGGCGGGCAACGGCGCCACCGGCGATGTTCATGTGGGTGCCCCAGGACTGCTGGTTGGGAAAAACCACGCCCACCTTGTTGACCACGGCCACATCTTCGGGCTTGCCGGAGCGCATCATGCGCGCCAGGTAATAGCTGTTGGTGACGGCGATGTCGCATTCGCCCGCCGCAACGGCCTTGATCTGATCGGTGTCGCCGCCCTTGGGTGCACGGGCGAGGTTGGCCACCATGCCCTTGAGCCAGGCCTCGGCCTTCTGCTCGCCCAGGTGCTCGGTCACGGAGCCGAACAGGCTCAGGTTGTAGGGGTGCGATCCCGAACGAATGCACAGCTTGCCCTTGTTCTTGGGATCGGCGAGTTCTTCATAGGTGTCCACATCGCTTTTCTGCACCTTGGCCTTGTTGAACACGATCAGCCGCGCGCGGGTGGAGAGCCCAAACCAGGAAATACCGCCGTCCGCTGCTGGCTGGCCGCGCAGATTGGCGGGGATGGCGTCTTCCAGCACCTTGGAGCGGATGGGCTGGAACAGGCCGTCTGTCTCGCCCCGATAGAGCCGCGCAGCATCCACCAGCAGGATCACGTCGGCAGGGGAAGCCGTGCCTTCGGCCTTCAGCCGCGCCAGAATGCCCGCATCGTCCGCATCCACCCGGTTGATCTTGATGCCCGTGGCCTTGGTGAAGCCGGTGTACAGGGCTTCATCGGTGGAATAGTGGCGGGCCGAGTAGAGGTTGACCACCTGTTCCTGGGCGATGGCGGTTCCCGCTGCAGCAGCCAGGGCGCAGGCGGTGAGCAGGGCTTTGACAGTCTTCGACATGGGTTACATCTCTGGAGTTTGGAGTGGTGGGATGATAAGACAAACGCGAATTATTCGCAATAAATTTGCGTGGCGAGCCAGTGCGCAGAAAGAGCTAACGTGTCCTGGGTGCTCCGAGAATGGCGCGCGGGCCGGCTCGGCGGCATCGGGGAAAAAGGCCTGGCGCAGGCCAAGGAAAGACGGTGCACGGGGCCTCGGATTGTGTCCGCAAGTGCAGCAGATTCAGGCCTGGCCTGCCCGGAGGGACTCGAACCCCCGACCTATAGCTTAGAAGGCTATTGCTCTATCCAGTTGAGCTACGGGCAGATGGATGTGCTGGGCGCCTGGCTGGCGCCCCGGGTGCAGTGAGGCACTGACCCGAGGGGATGGATCATACCCGGCGCAGGAGCCGTGCTACTCGTCCATTTCTTCAAAAACCAGCGAGGGCACCGTCATGACGCGCGCCGTGCTGGCGAGGTCATCAATCAGGTGGTTGGCAAAGTAGCTGCTCTGGGTGTCGGGCTCCAGCGCCGCAACGGCCAGGTTGGCCAGGCCCTGGTTCAGCGGCACATAAAAGCTGCCGGCGGGTACGTCGATGGCGCGACGCACCGGCGTCACCTGGCTGCGGATGATGCTGGCGCCGCCTGCAACGGTGCCGCGCACGTCCGCGCGTTCGGTGGTGTCGCGTGCGGTTTCGGTGTAGGTATCCGCCAGCAACGCGCCGGGTTCGGCGATGCGCAGCACCTGTACCCCCAGCAGTTGCAGGCGCTCTACCGCCGTGGTGGCGCTGGGCGCCAGCCAGTAGCCGCAGGGCCGGGCGCGTGATTTCACCGTGCGCAGGGCGAGCGACGAATTCCAGTCCACCTTCAGTGTGCGGTCGGCGCCGGTCTCCGGGTCGAGCATGGTCAGCTCCCGCTGCATGGGTGTGGCCTGGGCTTCCACCACGACCTGGCCGTTGCAGGCCTTGGAGGCGATGTCGCGTGCCACAAAAGAGCGCACCTGTTCCAGATGGGTGGCGCGCTCGGCGGTGCTGCGCAGGGCGCTGGTGATGGCCGTGACCTGGGTGTGGACGCGGCGCTGGATGTGCATGCGCCCCAGGCCCACGCCACGGGTTTCCACCAGCAGGCTGACGGCATTTTTCAGGCCGTTCACGTTGCGTCCCGTGTCGGGCTGTGCACCGCCCATGGAGATGCGCCGGTCGTCCGGCCGGGTGGAGGTGGTGTAGTACCACTCGCTCGACAGGCCCTGCGACTGGAGCGCGCCGAGCATGGGCTGGTGGTACCACTCCTCGGAGGCCTTGGTGAGAAATTCGGGGTAGTTGGCCGTGGTGGTGTATTGCAGCAGGGCGTCGTAGCGCTGGATGGCGTTGAACTTCTGCAGATAGCGCCCGACCACGGTGAATTCGTGCGCATCCAGCACCAGGATGGGGCGGTAATCGCGCACCGCCCGCGCCAGTGCCTGGGCTTCGGGAGTGTTCAGGAGCAGGTGGTCGCGGTTCATGTCCACGCCATTGGCCGTGGTGCGCGTGCCGCGGGCGGCACCGTCGGGGTTGGCCCGGGGAATCACGACCACGTTGATGCGATCGAGCAGGGGTTCGAGCAGGCCCTGTGCGAGTTCTCTGGCAATCACCAGCAGGGCTTCGCTGCCCGCCGGTTCGTCACCGTGCTGCTGGCCGATGAGAACGACGGTGGAACGGCCATTGGCTTCCAGGCTGGCAATGTCCGTGCCCTTGGCACGGGTCAGGAGCAGGCCTTCGATGGGCTCGCCGTGCTGCGAGGTGCCCAGGCTGAGAACACGGGCCAGCGTGGCGCCCCGTGGCGCCGTGCCGGCCATGTCGCGCAGCCAGGCACCCAGTTCGGCGTTGGTGGTGAAGCTGCTCCGTTCTGCGGCGAGCCCAGGCGTGTGGTAGGAGGTGGGCGGGGCCGCAAACCGCGCAGCCACGGCCGGGCCATAGGGCGCGGCCGCCGCGGTGTCCGCAGCGGCGGGCGCAGGCGGGCTGGACGGCAATGGTGTGACCACCACGCTGTCGCGCGCCTGCCCCAGCGGCGCGGGCACCACGGTGCCGCGTTGCACGCGCGGCAGGGCCTCGGGGGCACGGGCTTGCGCTGCGACGGGCGTGCCGGGCCAGGGAGGCAGTGGCGTGCTGGCGCAGGCGGACAGCAGCAAGGCCACCAAGGCCAGGGAACTGCGCCACGGCGTGCGACGCGCCATCAGCGGTGTGGGCTGTGCTGCGCGGGAGCTGGCTGAAACAAAGAGAGTGGGGCGCTGGGTCATGGTGTGCCTTGCCTGGGAACCTGTCGAACCTGGCGCGATGTTAACTGCGTGCGCCCTGGCCGGTGTGTCAGTTGCCTCGGCGTCGAAAGTCTGCCGGAGGGGACGCGCACCGCCCTGGCGCCTGGGCCGGCAGGTGTCTGTTGCCGCCAGCACCCCCACTTGGGGCGTTACCGGGCTGGACCAGCCCGGGGCCTGCAGGCCCCGCTCCAGCGCGCCTTTCGCGCGGCCATGGAACGTGGTGGCGCAGAGCCGTCACGGTCTGCGCCATTCTGTGGGCCGCCAGGGCATTGGAGCCTGGCGCCCCATGCCGGCAAACGAGTTGCCTGTCTGGGGGGCTCTCAGCGGTTGAAAGAGCCGCGAGAACCGCCCGGTCCGCGGGATCCGTTGCCCCGGCCACCCGAGCCGCCGCCATAGCCGCCACCGCCCGAGTTGCCGCGGTATCCACCGCCACCGCGGCGACCGCCGCCTGCCATGCTGTCCACGCTGGTGCGCATCGGGTCGGGCTGGCCGCCAGCCGAATGCCCTGCGTTGCGATGGCCTGGGTTGCTGTGGCCCGAATGCGTGCCCAGGTGGGCATTGGCGCGGTGGGGCTGTGCGTCGTCGTAGCGGTTGCCGCCTTCATAGCCGCCACCGGCGGGGCGCGCACGGCCACGTCCTGGTGCCTGGGCACCCCCGCGTGCGCCGCCGCCCTGGCCACCACCACCGCGGCCGGAGCGGGGCGCATTGCCACCGCCATTGCCACCACCGCTGGCCTGGCGGGGGCCGCGGTCACCACCACCACCCTGGCCGGCCTTGTTGGTGCGGATGCGTTCCATCATCTCGCTGCGCGCCGCCTTGGCTGCCGCCTGCATGACCTCGCGGCTCGGCGGCTTGCCGGCGCCGCCCCAGATGGTCTGGCGGCCCATGGCGATGGGCTCGGCCTTTTCGCCGGGCTCGGGGCCGAAGCCTTCGATGACCTGCACCGGAATCTGCTGCTTGGTGAAGCGCTCGATGTCCATCATGAAGCCTTCTTCGTCCATGCAGACTAGGCTCACGGCTTCGCCGCTGTTGCCCGCGCGGCCGGTGCGGCCGATGCGGTGCACGTAGTCTTCCGACACGTTGGGGATTTCGTAGTTGACGACGTGGGGCAGCTCGTCGATGTCGATGCCGCGCGCCGCGATGTCGGTGGCCACCAGGGCGCGGATGTCACCGCTCTTGAAGCCGGCCAGGGCCTGCGTGCGGGCGCTCTGGCTCTTGTTGCCATGCAGGGCCATGGCGTTGACGCCATTCTTGGTCAGGAACTCGGCCACGTTGTTGGCGCCGAACTTGGTGCGTGTGAACACCAGCACCTGGCTCCAGTTGTGCTGCTGGATGATGTGCAGCAGCACCTGCTTTTTCTTGCCGCGGCCCACGGGGTGGATCACCTGCGTGATGCGCTGCACCGTGGTGTTGCTGGGCGTGACCTGGATGCTTTGCGGGCTCTTGAGCAGGGTGTTCGCCAGATCGCGGATCTCGTCGCTGAACGTGGCCGAGAACAGCAGGCTCTGCTTTTCGCGGGGCACCAGGGCCAGCACCTTCTTCACGTCGTGGATGAAGCCCATGTCCAGCATGCGGTCGGCT
This sequence comes from Acidovorax sp. JHL-9, assembly GCF_000426205.1. Classification (NCBI taxonomy): domain Bacteria; kingdom Pseudomonadati; phylum Pseudomonadota; class Betaproteobacteria; order Burkholderiales; family Comamonadaceae; genus Acidovorax; species Acidovorax sp. JHL-9. Next base: position 64,093 of record NZ_AUEX01000021.1, on the reverse strand, counting down.
TCGTCGAGCACCAGCACCTGCACGGTGGACAGGTCCAGGAAGCCTTGCTGCTGCAGGTCGAGCAGGCGGCCGGGGGTGGCCACCAGGATGTCCACGCCGCGCTTGATGCGGTCGATCTGCGGGTTCATGCCCACGCCGCCAAAGACCACGGTGGAGTTGATGTCGAGGTATTTGCCGTATTCGCGGACCGACTCTTCCACCTGGGCTGCGAGTTCGCGGGTGGGGGTCAGCACCAGGGCGCGGATGCCCTTGCCGCCAAACTTGTTCTTGGGCGCTGCGCTTTGCGACAGGCGGTGCAGCATGGGCAGGGTGAACGCTGCGGTCTTGCCGGTGCCGGTCTGTGCGCCGGCCAGAAGGTCGTGGCCCGCCAGCACGGCCGGAATGGCCTGTGCCTGGATGGGCGTGGGGGTCTCGTAGCCCTGTTCGAGCACGGCCTTCAAAATGGCAGGAGCCAGGTTCAGTTCTTCAAATTTCATGTCAGTGAATGCGCCCGTCCGGGGCGCTGGGTATCGGCCTGTCGTGGCAACCGGTGGGTTGCCGAGCCAGTCTCAGGCAGATGAGGTTCAAGGGTGGGAGCCCGGAAGATGCTCTTCCTTCGTCCCCAGCAGACTGCTGATGTGGCGGGCAACTGGAGCCCGCAACGCCGTGTATTGTCGCATGGGCCGATAATCGCGGTTTGTACGCAGAATTTCTGCCCACTTTTGCAGGTTAGACAACGAATGGCCCAATACGTATTTTCCATGAACCGTGTCAGCAAGACCGTGCCGCCCAAGCGGCAGATCTTGAAGGACATCTCCCTGAGCTTCTTCCCCGGCGCCAAGATCGGCGTGCTGGGTGTCAACGGCTCCGGCAAGTCCACCTTGCTCAAGATCATGGCGGGTGTGGACAAGGAGATCGAAGGCGAAGCCATCGCCATGCCGGGCATCAAGATCGGCTATCTGCCCCAGGAGCCCCAGCTCAACCCGGAACACACGGTGCGTGAAAGCGTCGAGGAAGCCATGGGCGAGGTGTTTGCTGCCAAGGCCAAGCTCGAAGAGGTGTATGCAGCCTACGCCGAACCCGACGCCGATTTCGATGCGCTGGCCGCCGAGCAGGCCCGCCTGGAAGCCGTCATTGCCACCGCGGGCACCGACTCCGAGCACCAGCTGGAAATCGCCGCCGACGCCCTGCGGCTGCCATCCTGGGATGCAAAGGTCGGTGTGCTGTCGGGCGGCGAAAAGCGCCGCGTGGCGCTGTGCCGCCTGCTGCTGTCCAAGCCCGACATGCTGCTGCTCGACGAGCCCACCAACCACCTGGACGCCGAAAGCGTGGACTGGCTGGAGCAGTTCCTGCAGCGCTATCCCGGCACGGTGGTGGCCATCACCCATGACCGCTACTTCCTGGACAACGCGGCCGAGTGGATCCTGGAGCTCGACCGGGGCCAGGGCATTCCGTACAAGGGCAACTACAGCGACTGGCTGACCCAGAAGCAGGCGCGCCTGGAGTCCGAGCAAAAGGGCGAGGAATCGCGCGCCAAGGCCCTGAAGAAAGAGCTGGAATGGTCGCGCCAGAACCCCAAGGCCCGCCAGGCCAAGAGCAAGGCCCGCCTGGCGCGTTTCGAGGAGCTGTCCGATTTCGAATACCAGCGGCGCAACGAAACGAACGAGATCTTCATTCCCGTGGCCGACCGCCTGGGAACCCAGGTGATCGAGTTCAAGAACGTCACCAAGTCGTTCGGCGATCGCGTGCTCATCGACAACCTGAGCATGAACATTCCGGCCGGCGCCATCGTCGGCATCATCGGCCCGAACGGTGCCGGTAAATCGACCCTGTTCAAGCTGATTGCCGGCCGCGAGCAGCCCGACAGCGGCGAAGTCGTGATCGGCTCCACCGTGAAGATGGCCTTTGTGGACCAGCACCGCGATGCGCTGGCGAACGACAAGACGGTCTGGGAAGACATCTCCGGCGGCCTGGACATGATCAACATCGGCAAGTTCACCATGGCCAGCCGGGCCTATGCGGGGCGCTTCAACTTCAACGGCGGCGACCAGCAAAAGAAGGTGGGCATGCTCTCGGGCGGCGAACGCGGACGCCTGCACCTGGCCAAGACACTGATCTCCGGTGGCAACGTGCTGCTGCTCGACGAGCCCTCCAACGACCTGGACGTGGAAACCTTGCGTGCGCTGGAAGACGCTTTGCTCGAATACGCGGGCACAGTGTTGGTAATCAGCCACGATCGCTGGTTCCTGGACCGCATCGCCACCCACATTCTGGCCGCCGAGGGGGACAGCCAATGGACCTTCTTTGATGGCAACTACCAGGAGTACGAGGCCGACAAGAAGCGGCGTCTGGGTGAAGAGGGCGCGAAGCCCAAGCGCATGCGTTTCAAGGCGCTGAAGTAAAAGGAAGGCTTCCAGTCAAGTAGCATTGCAACTGGAAGCTTTTCTTTCATTTCCCCACCATGTTCCCAACAGCGTCCCGATCGAGAACGGTATTTCGCGCCTGTGTTGTCAATGCAGTGCGCGGGGGCGAAGCCCTCATGGGGCAGCTGGTGCGGGCCACCAAGAGCGCGTTGGCAGGCGAGGAATCGTCCACCCACGATATCCAGCGGCGCTCTGTGGTGGAAGATGCCCTGCGGTCGCTGACGCAGCACGAGCCCTCGCTGGCCAAGGCGTATCCGATGGCCCTGCTGGAAATCTTCGCCGAAGGGCCTTCCGGAACGGGCGCGCACGCAGCCGATGACTCGGGCATGGATTTCGGTGAGCTTTCGCTCATGGACGAAACCGAGGTGCAGGACCAGGTGGAGCTGTCGCGGGCCCAGCAACTGGTCGTGCATGCCACCGATGCCGTGCTCGCGGAACTCAACACCCTGGTCAGCTCCACCCAGGGCTTGCGCAGCGTTCAACCCGAGCGCAACCCCCTGCGCCCGGAAAACTACATCCGCGCACTGCAAAGGGTGGTGGCCGAGACCGGGGTGGCCCCGCCAGTGCGGCAGCTGTGGATGCAGCACATGCGCGAAGTTCTGGGCCGGTTGCTGGTAACCGAGTACAAGAGCGCCTGCGCCAGTCTGCGGGAGCATGGCATCGAACCGGTGGGATATGCCGTTCTCGGCGTGTCCGCCGGTGGTGCCGGACGCAGCAGATACGGTACGCCCCACCAGAGCACGGGGTATGGCGGGGGCTATTCGACCGGTTATGACCGATATTCCATGGGCGGGCCCGTGAGCGGGTACGGCATGCCGACAGCCCATGGCGTGGATGCCGCGACCGGGTGGCAAGGCGATTCGTTGCCGGCGCCCATTTCCTCTGCGGCCGAGGAAGCGTTGCTGACGGTAGGCATCCTGCGCCAGATGCTGGCCGGCGGTGGCGACCCCTATGCCTTTGATGCGCGTGCCTATGCGGGTGGGGATTCGCAGCCCGCCAGTGTGCACTCTGCATGGTCCGACCCTCCGGGCGCCAGTGCGCAGGCAGGGCTGGCGGGCCAGGCGGGCGGATTTTTCCCGACGGGTGCCGTGGCGGAGGCCATGCAGGATATGGCACAGCTCGAACGTCTGGTGGGGCGCCTGTCGGGCAACCCTGCAGCAGGCGGTTCTGGTCGGTTGGGGACTGTTGCGCTTCCCTATGTCCCTCCCGCCGATGGACAGGCGTATTCGTCGGCGGCTGCCACGGAAGTGGTGGGCCGCATGATGGAAAACATTGCGCAGGACGCCCGCCTGCTTGCGCCTGTCCAGAGTGCCGTCCAAAGCCTGGAGCCGGCGATCAAGAAGCTGGTGCAGCATGACGGACACTTTTTCACCGATGAAGCGCATCCGGCGCGGCGCCTGCTGGACGAGCTGACCCAGCGCAGCCGCACTTTCACCACCGAGCGCGCGCCAGGTTTCAGCCAGTTCATGCGCTTGCTGAACCAGGCGGTCGAGCATCTGGCTGTCACGGATATCCAGGACGCAGGGCCTTTTGACACCGTGCTCAGGGCCTTGCATGCGGTCTGGGACACCCAGGAGGAAAAGGTCAGGACCCAGCAGGAGGCCCAGGAAAAAATCCTGCTGCAGGCCGAACAGCGTGAGATGCTGGCCGGGAAAATTGCGGCGGATATCCGCAAGCTGCCAGACCTGGACCAGGTGCCCGCTGACATCCTGGACTTTGTCACTGGCCCGTGGGCCGATGTGGTGGCGCTGGCCCAGGTAACGCAGCCAGAGGGACTGAACGCTTCCGAAGGGGATCCTGGCGGGTATCTGGCCCTGGTGCCCCTGCTGCTGTGGAGCGTGCAGCCCGCATTGACGCGTGCCGAACCTGACCGCCTCACCAAGGCCATGCCCGGCATCCTGGCCACGGTGCGCGCAGGCCTGAAGACGATAGAGCATTCCCCGACCCGCACCAGCAGCTTCTTGCAGCGGCTCGTGGGCCTGCACCAGGAGGCTTTCGACAAGCCGGCCCCTGTGGCTGCGGTTGCCGAACCTGAACCTGCATTGCCCATTGCCGAGCCGGCCGGCGAGGTGCCCGTGGTGGCTGCTTCGGAAACGGAGGCACCAGAGAGCACCACGGCAGCGCTGGCAGACGACAAGCTCTACCCCGAGTTGGTGGTCGGTGTCTGGGTCGAGCTGATCACCAACCGCCGTGCCGTGCGCACCCAGCTGACCTGGGCCAACCCCCATGGAACCCTGTTCCTGTTCACCGCGGCCGACGGCAGCACCCAGTCCATGACGCGGCGCATGCGCAACAAGCTTGCCTCCGAGGGGGCCCTGCGCGTGGTGCCCGATGCAGCGCCGGCCACGGCCCGCACCCCCGATACCAAGGCGGCGCCGCTGCCATCGCAAAAGCCTGCCCACCCCGGTAGAACCCGCTGACGAGGCGGGCACCGGGGGGGCCGGGCGTGTGTCCCTCCAGCCGCTCAGGTGCGCAAGATCTTTTTGCGCACCAGATGGATGTGGTTGCGCAGCGCATACAGCTCGTCGGCATACGACAGCGGCACGCTCACTTTCTCGGCCTGGGCCTCCAGCGTGTCCAGCGCCGCCAGCAGGTCTTGCGGCAAGGCCTTGCCCGATTCGTGATCGTTTTCGATTTCACGCAGACGCCCATACCAGCGGAACACCCGGGAGCGCACCCGGAACTGGTAGATCGGCGGCACCACCCGCGACAGCGGCAGCATCACGGCCAGCAAGATGCCCAGCACCAGCCACATGCGCTCGACCAGGTTGGCGATCCAGAACGGCAGGTAGCGTTGCAGCAGGGGCACCGGCTCGTTGATGGCGCGCTCGCCTTCCTTGGCAATGGGCAGCTCGCTGTGCCGGGTGCTGGGAAACTCGCGCGCCCGGTTGAACCAGCCTGCACCCCCATGCAGCGCCTGCGCATTCTGGGCAAACAGCGTCAACAGCGCGGGGTGGGTGCCCTCGCGGGCCAGCAGCGAGGTGGTGGAGGCCACCAGCCGCACATCGTGCGCGGGCACGTTGCCGGCCAGGTCCACCACCCCGCGCGGCAGCGTCACGGGGGTGAGGAAGGGAAACTTGCGGCCATAGGCCTCGTGCTGCGCGAAATCCATGAGGTGCACGCCCGGGGTCTGCAGCAGCATCTGCACCATGAGGGATTCGGGCGCCGAGGCAAACACCAGCGCGTCCAGCTTGCCCGCCAGAAAGGCCATCGTGGCGGGCGTCTGCTCCAGCCGCGACAGCTTCACCTGCCCTTTCTCCACCCGGTTCGCATCGAGCAAGCGGTCCATCAGGGTGGGCACGCCGCTGCCTTCCGAGCCCACGTTCACGCGCAGGCCGCGCAACTGGCGCAGGCTGTCAAGGCGTCCGCCAGCCGCCACTTTCAGGGCCGCATCGGTGCGATAGAAAAGCCACACCGGCTCGACAAACAGGCTGCCCAGCGACACCAGCTGATCGGGGTCGTCTGGCTGCAGCTCTGCCGTGCCGCCCTGTACAAAGGCCACGTCGGCCTTGCCCTCGCGCAGCAACTGCAGGTTGGCCAACGAGCCCTCGCTGGGCAGCAGCACCACCTCGATGCCGTCGGCGGCCAGCGCTTTCTGGTAGCGCTTGCCAAACTCCTCGTAGGCGCTTTGCGCGGGGCCGGTGGCCAGCGTGACCTGGTTGGGCGGGTTGGGGTTCAGCCACCAGTAGGCGGCCGCCACCAGCCCCAGGGCCAGAAAGGCCAGCGGGCCGGCAGAGACGATGAGGTCGCGCAGGGTGAGAAGGGTGTTGCGAAAAGCCTGGGGCATGGGTTGCGGGGTCATTTGCGCCGGGGGCGCGGGTTAGGGTGATGCTGAATAAGTCCGCGCGATGGTGCGCGCCCTGGTTTGGGATGGGCTGCAAGGCGCAAAGCGCAGCAATAGCCAACGCTATTGCGAGCATTTGCAACGCCGCAGACTGCCCAAAGCAGGGATGCGCGGCACGCGGGGGACTTGTTCAGCATTGCCTTAGGCCAGATCTGCGCAGCAGGGCAGGTGCAGGCCGTCGGAAGTGGTGAGGGCCTGTGCGGCGCGCACCGCACGGGCGGTGGCGATGGCCGTGACCTCTGCGGCCAGGGTGGCCAGCACCAGCATGCCAGGATTTTTGCCTGCCAGCCCGGTGCCCAGGGTGAACAGCGTGTCGCCGTCCGACAGGGTATGCACCGGGTTGATGCTGCGCGCCAGCCCGTCGTGGGCGGCCACTGCCAGGCGGTGGGCCTGCACCTTGCTGATGGCGGCGTCGGTGGCCACCACGCCGATGGTGGTGTTGGTGCCGGCCAGCAAGGGCTGGGGCCGCTCGCCGCGCAGCAGGGCGCGGCGGGTGTCAAGCAGGCGCAGGCCGTCTTCGGTGCGCGCGCCGGCAATCACCTGGGCGGTGTCGGGGTCGAGCACATCGCCCACGGCGTTGCAGGCGATGAGCGCCCCCACGGTGACGCCGCCCACGGTGATCGAAGCGGTGCCCACGCCGCCCTTCATGGCCCGCTGCATGCCAAAAACCTTGCCGACGGCGGCACCGGTGCCGGCGCCCACGTTGCCTTCGGCGGGGTCATCGCGCGACGCGGCGGCGCAGGCGGCGTAGCCCGCGGCGGCGTCAGGGCGGATGTGCATGTCGCCCACCAGCAGGTCGAACAGCACGGCGGCGGGCACGATGGGCAGGCGGCCCACGGCCACGTCGAACCCCACACCGTGTTCCTCCAGCCAGCGCACCGCGCCGGTGGCGGCTTCCAGCCCCCAGGCGCTGCCGCCGGCGAGCACGATGGCGTGCACTTGTTCGACCAGATTGCAGGGGGCCAGCAGGTCGGTCTCACGCGTGCCCGGTGCCGCGCCGCGCACATCGACACCGCCTACCGCACCCTCGCGCGCCATGACCACGGTGCAGCCGGTGGGGCGGCGCGTATCGGTGAAGTGGCCCACCTCGATGCCGGCCACGCGGGTGATGCTGCCAGCATCGCTGGCGGGAATGGGTGCGATCATGGCCGGGATTATGGTGCCCTGCGGCGCCACGGCATGCGCCGCGGTGAACCCATCGGCGCGCCCATCGCCCCGCGCAGGCCGTTCTTAACGCGCGGCTTCGATGCGGGTGATGAAGTACCCGGTGGTTCGCCGCTCCACCCGAAAGCGCACCTTGTCGCCGGGCTGGAAGGGGGCCAGCATGCTGGCGTCGTTCACGCGGAACACCATGGTCATGGGCGGCATGCCCAGGTTCCTGATCTCGCCGTGGCGCAGGGTGACCTTGAGCGTGCGCAGGTCCCAGCGGGTGATTTCGCCTTCGCTCAGTTCACTCTGGTCTGCCGGTGTGCTGCCGGGGTTGCCTTGCGCGCCCTGTGCGGCAGCGGCTGCGCCCGGGTGGTGGCTGTCGTGCGCGTCCGCCGGGGCCTGCGCCCAAGCGGGGCTGAGTGCACCAGCCAGCAGCAGGGAGGCGGTGCCATAGGCGAGTGGTTTCATGACGAGGCCTTCTGGTTATAGCTTTTGAACACACGGGTGCTGCCATTGCGCGCCACCAGCAGCACATCGTAGGGGTCGCGGCGGTTGCCGTACACCGCGCCGTCCATGCCGGGCGAGCCCACGGGCATGCCGGGTACCGTGAGGCCCAGGGCCTGGGGTTTTTGCTGCAGCAGGGCACGCACATCGCTGGCGGGCACATGGCCTTCGATCAGGTAGCCGCCCACCAGCGCGGTGTGGCACGAGCCCAGCTTTTGCGGCAGGCCCAGGCGCGCGCGCACGGCGTTGTTGCCGGTGTCGTGGATGGTGACGCTGAAGCCGTTGGCCTCCATGTGCGAAATCCAGTCGTGGCAGCAGCCGCAGTTCGGGTCTTTCCAGACCTCGATGGGCGTGGCGGTGGCCGCGCGCACCAGGCGCGGCGCGATGAGGGCCGCGCCCACCAGGGGCAGGGCGGCGAGCAGGTGGCGGCGGCGCAGGCCGCTGTGCGGCGTGGCGGGGGCAGAGAAAGCAGCGGTGTTGTGCATGGTGGATACTTGGAAGACGAATGAATGGAGGGTGGAAGAAGTCAGCGGTTGCGGGGCAGCACGGTGATGGTTCCGGTCATGCCGGCCTCGTAGTGGCCGGGGATCAGGCAGGCAAAGTCAAAGCTGCCGGGGCGGTTGAAATGCCACACGATGTCGCCACGCCGGCCTGCGCCCACATGGGCCATGTGGGGCTCGTCGTGTTCCATGCCGGGAAACTTCTGCATCATCTGCGCATGCTGGGCCAGCTCGGCCTGGGTGCCCAGCACGATCTCGTGCAGCACCTTGCCGCGGTTCTCGGCGCGCAGGCGCACGGTGTCGCCCTCGCGCACTTCGATGTGGCTGGGGGTGAAGCGCATGTCGTCGTTCATGCGCAGCGTGATGGTGCGGCGCACGGCCTTGGCATCGCCCGCAATGCCCCAGTCTTTCTGTTCCCTGGCCACGGGGGCGCTGGCGTTGTGGCGTGGCATGTTTTCATGGCCAAAAGAGCTTGTGGCACTTGCCAGTAATGCGCAAGCAGCGATGAATTGAATGGTTTTCATGGTTCTTTTCTGGTTTCAGCGTGGGTGTCCGTGGGCGACGGGCTGGTGTGCGTGGGGGGGCAGAATGTTTTCCCCGTCATGCCCGCATGGCCGCGCGCACAGGCGCGACCGGGCAGGCCATGGCAGACGCACTTCGGGCGTAGGAGCTCAGGCGATCGGGGGTCTGATGGTGCGCGCCGCTGGCACGCTGGCGAACGGCACGGTGTCCGCAGACCGCACGGCACCGCGCAGCGGCGGAGGCTGCAGTGGCGACGCAGGTGGCGCCAGCATGGCCGAATGGCAGACGTCGCAGCCAGGGCAGGCGGGACTGGCTTCGTGCGGGCTGCATCCGCTGGCGGGTGTGTCGTGGCAGTTGGCCGGGGCTGCGGCCTGGTGGACGCTGCCATGGTCGCCAGGGTTCTGGGCCGGGCTCGCCAGCGCTGGCACCGTGGCGTCCTGCAGCGGCGGTGTGGGCGTGAAGCCGGCGGCCAAGGCGGTGCCCATGAGGCCCCGAAGGACCAGCATGACCACCAAAGCCAGGGACAGGATGCGACGCATGCCTGAATGATAGGCGCCAGCGCCAAAAGGTTCCATGCCGCCCGCCGCTACACCGCCATGTAGCGCCCGGGCCGGTGGTTCATGGCCAGCACCAGGTTCAGGGCCACGGCGCCGGCGATCGACCAGGCCACGCGCACCGGCTCCACCGTCCACAGCGCCAGCAGCACGATGCAGCAGTCCACCGCCATCTGCACCTTGCCCGCGCGCCAGCCGTAGCGGTCCTGCAGGTACAGGGCCGCTATGCCCACGCCGCCCAGGCTGCAGCGGTGGCGGAACAGCACCAGAAAGCCCGTGCCCGTGATCAGGCCACCCGCGATGGCGGCATACAGCGGCTGCAAGTGGGAAAACTGCAAGAACTGCGCCTGCCATTCGGTCAGCACCGACAGCAGCAGCACCGCGGCAAAGGTCTTGAGCGTGAATTCGCGCCCCAGCTTGCGCAGCGCCAGCCAGTAGAACGGCAGGTTGAGCACAAAGAAGATCTTGCCAAAGCCGATGCCCGTGGCGTAGTGCAGCAAGAAGGCCAGCCCCGCCGTGCCCCCCGTCAGTAGCCCGGCGCTGGTGAAAAAAGCCACGCCCACCGAGATCAGCAGCACGCCGGTGAAGACCGCCACCGCATCTTCGGTGGCGCTGTGCGGCACGGTGGCCGGCGGTGTGGCGGGGGCAGCGGGGGCGGTGGTCGAGCGGGTCATGGGGCGGCGTTGGCGTGGCGGGAGTGGATTGGACCATGCAGGGGCCGTGCCTGGCTTGCTTTGCGTCAAGTTCGGGCGGCAAGCGGCGGGCTGGTTTTGCCATCCGATGGATAGCTGCTGGCGCCGGGTGGGCAAGCGCTGGGGCCTGTTTTGCAGGGTTGTCCGACCCTTTGCGCCTCTGGGGTCGGGTGCCTCTGCCCAAAAAACCAGGGTGCTACTTAATTAATAGCTGCTTGTGCATACGCATCAAGTGCTTGCGTGGTATTTTGTTTCAAATTCCATGGTAGCTGGCCGCTATGATTCGCCCATGCTTTTCCACTTGCCCGGATATTCGCTGCCCGAGCGCCTGTGGCGCACCGCGCGGCGCTGGGCGCTGGCCTGGGGGCGCATCGTGTACCTGGGGGCGGTGGTGCTGGTGCTGGTGCTGTCGCCATCCAGCTACAGCCCGTCGGCCCGCCGCACGCTGGCGCGCCAGATCTACCTCGACACGGCGCCCATCCTGCTGGGGTTCACGGTGCTGGCGGCCTTGCTGGCCCTGGTCATCACGCGCATCGTGGTGGTGACGGCGCTCAGCTATGGCCTGTCGCGCTACGCGCTCGAAATGGTGATTCGCGTGCTGGTGCTCGAACTCATCCCGCTCACGGCCACGCTGTTCGTGGCCATGCGCTGCACCATTCCCCACGGCACGCAACTGGCGCTGCTGCGCCAGTCGGGCCATTTCGAGGCCCTGCGTGCCCAGGGGGGCGACCCCATGCGCATGGAGCTGCTGCCGCGCGTGGTGGCCGGTGTGTTTGCCAGCATCACGCTGGCCGCGCTGTCGTGCGTGGTGGCGCTGGTCATGGCCTATATCAGCGTGTATGGCTTCAATCTGGCCGGCCTGCCCGGCTACACGCGCATGTTCGGCCATGTGTTCTCGCCGGCGGTGACGCTGGTGTTTGTCCTGAAAACACTGTTTTCCAGCCTGGCCGTGGCCCTGATCCCCACGGCGGCCGGCATGTACGACGCGGGCGAGGGCGCTGCGCCCGACTCCGAGCTGGGCGGCCTCGCACGCATGTTTGCCGTGCTGCTGCTGATCGAGGTGGGCTCGCTCGTCGGCAACTACTATTGAGTTGGATGGCTTTACCGAACCCCTGCAACGCGCCATGACAGAACCTACCCCTTCCTCACTGCAGCCACCGCCGCCGCTGGTGGAAACGCTGCGCCCCGTGGCCCATCTGCAGCTCAAGGCCACGGCGTTGCTGCTGTTCACGCTGGCGCTCATCGTGGGTTCGGGCCTGTACCTGCTGTATGCGCGCGGCGCCTTCGAGCCCACGCAGACGCTGGTGCTCACGGCCGACGACTCCGAAGGCGTGGTGGTGGGCATGGACATGACGTTCTCGGGCTTTCCGATCGGCCGTGTGCGGCGCATCGAGCTGTCCGACGACGGCAATGCCCGCATCGTCGTGGATGTGCCGCGCAAGGACGCGCACTGGCTGCGCCAGTCGAGCGTGTTCACCCTGGTGCGCGGCGTGGTGGGGGGCACCAATATCCGCGCCTACACTGGCATGCTGGCCGACCCGCTGTTGCCCGACGGCGCCGTGCGGCCCGTGCTGCGCGGCGATGCCACGGCCGAAATCCCCCAGCTCATGGCATCGGCGCGCGAGCTGCTGGGCAACCTCAACGCCCTCACGGCCCAGGACGCCGCCCTGGGCAGCAGCCTCGGGCAGGTGCAGGAACTGGCCGCGCGGCTGAACGGGCCGGGCGGCGCTTTGGGCGTGCTCATGGGCAACGAGGCCGATGCCGGCAAAGTGGTGGCCACGCTGGAGCGCACCAACGCCTTGCTGGCCCGCCTGGACGGCATGGTGGCGCGCGCCGACCGACAGGTCTTTGGCCAGGGCGGCAAGGATGCCCTGGTGCCCGAGGTCCGCGCCACCGTGGTGCAGCTCAACGGCCTGCTGGCCGAAACCCGGGCCAGCCTACGCAAGGTGGATGCGGTGCTGGTCGAGGCGCAGGCCATTGGCGCCAACGCCCGCGAGGCCACCACCGACCTGGGCGCCCTGCGCGCCGAGGTGGAAAGCAATCTGCGCAAGGTGGAAAGCCTGGTCAACGAAATCAACCGCAAATGGCCCTTTGCGCGCAACACGGAGCTGCAACTGCCATGACCATCGCCCCTGCACCGATGAAGGCACTGACCCGCTGGGGCGTGCTGTGCGCGGTTGGGCTGCTGGCGGCCTGTGCCAGCGGCCCGCCCACCCCCGAATGGCAGATGGACGCCCATGGCGCATCGCAAAAGGCCCAGAGCGCCTACCTTGCCGGCGACAACCGGGTGGAACAACTCGAATGGACCCGGGCCCGCGAAGCCCTGGCCCGTACCGGCCGCCTGGATCTGCTGGCCCGGCTGGAGCTGCTGCGCTGCGCCGGGCGCGTGGCCAGCCTGGTGTTCGAGCCCTGCGCCGCGTTTGAAGCACTGCGGCGCGATGCCCCCGCCAGCGAAAAGGCCTACGCCGATTACCTGGCCGGCCAGCTCGCCGCACAGAACGCAGCGCAACTGCCCCCCGCCCAGCGCAGCGTGGCCCAGGCCGGGGCCGGGCTCTCCGGCATCCCGGACCCCTTGTCGCGCCTGGTGGCCGCGGGGGTGCTGCTGAAAACCGGCCGTGCCACACCGGCCACCCTGTCGGTGGCGGTGGAAACCGCATCGGCACAGGGCTGGCGCAGGCCCTTGCTGGCCTGGCTGATGGTGCAGGCCGAGCGCGCCCAGGCCGCAGGCGACACCGGGGCCGCTGCCGCGCTCCAGCGGCGCATCGCCATCGTGGAGCGGGGCGGCAAGCCTGATTGACGGGAGAGCCGTGGGTGGCGAGACCAACCACCAACGCAAAGCCCGGAGACTTCCAGCCCGCCTCAGCTGCCGAACGGATGCTTATTCGAGCAGCCCTGCCGGCAACAACTGATCGAGCTGGCTGGGCAAGTGCGCCATGGAATCGGCCGACTGCACTGCAATGTCGGGCAGCAATCCCAATCCTGCAGCCAAGACCGACAGAACCACCGTGACGGTGAATGCCGCGATGGCACGGGTACCGGATGGAATGGGGTGGCGGTTCATGGCGGTAATCCTCCACAAGGGAAAAGGATCGGAAGGTCTCAACAACCTCCAGCGAGCCTCAATGGCTGGCTGGCTGGCTGGTTGGTGGGATTTCATCAGACCGCACCGGTTCCGTCTGTAAGACAACAGCGAAACTTGCAACTCCTGGCGTGGGATTGTTTTGTTGCATGTTTGGCACATCCCGCAGAGGGCTGACTGGCAGGCCTTGCCTTGCAAGACTGGCATTGGCAGCGCGTGCGGTCTGTGCAAAAGGCACAACCGACGCAGATGCCGCAAGACACGCCCCCGCATGGACAGCATGGATGGGGGGTGGAGGTGGTGACCAATAGAACAAATTGTCACATTTTGAGTGGGTAATGCTTGAATATCCAGTCAGCGTGGTGTGAGCGCGTGTGTTGACGAGCGGCCGGTGGACGAGGTGTGGCTGTGCCTCCCGGTGGGCGACAAAGAGGGCATTTTTGCCACGCTCGATGCGCTGCGCCACAGCACGGCCAACATCCGCCTGGTGCCCGACTTGTTTGCGCTCAGGCTGATCAACCACGGTGTCAGCGAGGTGCTGGGCATTCCGATGCTGGACTTGTCGGCTTCGCCTATCACCGGCAAGGTGCGGTTGATGAAGGCGGTGCAAGACCGGCTGCTGGGCGCGCTGATTTTGCTGCTGATCAGCCCGCTGATGCTGGCGATTGCACTGGCCATCAAGCTCACATCGCACGGGCCGGTGCTGTACCGGCAGCTGCGCCACGGCTGGAACGGCGAGGGGATCTGGGTCTACAAGTTTCGCAGCATGGTGGTGCACCAGGAGCCTGATTTTCAGGTCACCCAGGCCAGGCGCAACGATGCGCGCATCACGCCCCTGGGCGCCTTCCTGCGCCGCACCAGCCTGGACGAGCTGCCGCAGTTCATCAATGTGCTGCAAGGCCGCATGTCCATCGTCGGCCCCCGGCCGCACGCGGTGGCACACAACGAGCATTACAAAGAGCTGGTGCCCGGCTACATGCTGCGCCACAAGGTCAAGCTCGGCATTACGGGCTGGGCGCAGGTCAATGGTTTCAGGGGCGAGACAGACACGCTCGACAAAATGGAAAAGCGCGTGGAATACGACCTGCACTACATCGAGAACGTGTCGCTGTGGCTGGATCTGAAGATCATCGTGGCGACGGTGTTCAAGGGGTTTGTGCACAAGAACGCGTATTAGGCGGGTTCCCCCGTTCGGCTTGAGTGGGCCTGAGGCCGTATCCGCCGCACCACGATTCCCCCGTTCGCCCTGAGTAGGTCGCAGGCCGTATCGAATACAGCAACCGCTCCAGCCCGTAGTGGGTGAGCGTCAGGTTGAAGTCCTGCTTCGTGGCATAGGCGCGTTGCTTCAAGCGGGCGCGGATGGAGGCGGCCAGGTTGCGGCTCATGCTGTCACGCTTTCCAGGTAGGGCCGCATCACATTGGCTACGCGGTTGACCGCGGCGTAGTGCCAGAGCGCATCCATGGTCAGCTTGCGCTGAGCCCAGCCATCGCGCAGCGCCTCCAGCGCCACGTCCAGACCGATCTTGTTGCGGTACTTGAAGCAGTCTGCCACCGTTTTGTTGGCGTTGAACACCGGGACTTGCACACCATCGATTTCGATGGGTTCAACGCCTTCGGAGAGGGCCAGTCCCGACATGCGCACCACACGCAGCGCCGGCTGGTCCAGTCGGGGCGTGGGTGTATGCGGCGGGATCGCCAGCCAGACCTCGAACGGTGCCTGGGTGCCGATACCATGGACGCGCAGCGCCGACAGCAGGCACACAACGCCACGCGGCGCCCGCAGGGCAACTTCGGCCAGAGACCGGTGCTCGCTGAGCGCACGCCCCGGCAGGCTGTAGACGCCGCGGGCCACACGTTCCAGCTTGCCCGCAGCGACCAGTCGGCTGAGCGCAACGGTCGGCAGCGCCTGTACTGTCAGGTCGCGTGCGCGCAGCAGTGGCTGTCGCTCGGCGAGTGCGAGCACGGCGTATTCCATCGTTGAGTTTTCGCCACGAGCCATTCATGCAGTTTGTTGCAAAAGCTAGTCATTTGTCAATAAATAACTAGATAAAAAAACAAACTAAGCCACCGGGCGTGTCCGAATTTTTGTGTAAACGGGCCGGACTTCAGTTGACAGAGATGCGGTCTGCGAACTGAATGGTAAAGCGGGTCAGTGCAGCTTTCCCATCGCGGATAGGCATGGTCCACTTCTGGCTGATGTTGCGCAGGGCCAAATAGAACAGCTTGCTCAGCGCCTCGTCACTTAACGGGGTCAAGCGGCTCCAGTTCCTGTGCCAGGACTGGCCAATGGGCAGGTACTCGGCATCCCACTTGGCCTCGAACTCACCCAGGCGCAGCTCGGCCTCCTCGGCGGTGGCCGATTGGTAGATGCGCCTCAAATCGGTGGCCACCTCTTTCCTGCGTTTCCAAGACACGTAGTTCAGGCTGTGGCGCACCATGTGCACGATGCACAGCTGCACCACCGCCTTGGGGAGCACGGCCTCGATGGCCTCGGGAAAGCCCTTGAGCCCATCGACACAGGCGATGAAGATGCCGATGGCCAGGTACCGGCGCCAAAAAACATTTTTTGGAGGCTACTTTTCAGAGACGACACCCTATTGAGTGCGCGCGAGTGGGGTGGCCATCGGCCATTGCTTTCCGCCAGTTGCTGGGGTGGTGCTCGCCGAAATGCGGACATTGACCACATATACCATTTCATGTATATTTTTAACCATGCCAATGCCTGAAAAACCACTGGAGTGGATCGGCAGCAGCTACAGAGACTTGTTGGCATTGCCTGACGATGTACGGCGCCACTTCGGTTTTGCCTTATCGCTGGCACAGGCTGGCGACAAGCACGACGACGCCAAGGTGCTCAAGGGCTTTGGTGGTGCTGGTGTGCTTGAAGTGGTGGAAGACGACGCCGGTGGCACCTACCGCGCTGTCTACACCGTCAAGTTCGCAGAAGCGGTGTTTGTCCTTCACTGCTTTCAAAAGAAGAGCAAGCGCGGAATCGCCACGCCCAAAGAGGACATGGACATTGTTCACGCAAGGCTCAGAGTGGCCGAAGCGTATGTGAAGGAGTTGCGCAAATGAAAACTCGACTTGTCGATGGTGTTGAAGTGCATCGCGGTTCTGGCAACGTGTTTGCCGATCTCGGCTTGGCTGACGCCGAAAAGCTCAAGATCAAAACCGGACTGGTCGTCGAGATCAGAAAGGCCATGCGCAGTCGTGGCTTGACTCAACAAGAGGCTGCCAAGCTGATGGGCATCACGCAGCCCAAAGTCTCAGACATGATGCGCGGCGACTTCAGCAACCTTTCCGAGCGCAAGCTGATGGACTGCCTCACCCGGCTGGGCTACGACATTGAAATCAAGGTACGGCCTGCCAAGTCTGAAGTCGGGCATCTGATGCTCGCTCCTGCATAAGGGGCTGAGATGCCCGAACCAATCTCCGCCCCCCGGTTGAGTATGGCCGCTTCGGAACAATCAGACGCCCGGATGTGGATCGACGAAATGCTTGCCGCCATGCCGCATCTCTCTGTTGCTGATCTGGCAGAACTTCAGCAAGTCGGATGTTCCCTTGATGGAATGCTTGCTGCGCAGCAGGTTGATGTGAAATGCTCAAGGACGTAGAGCGCCGCATGCGCGTACAAGGCAAAGCTATTGCTGAGACCCTTCGGTAAGGTGTTTGAACCGCTAAACATCGACACCCTGACATCCAGGGATTTGGCGAAGTGGTCAAAGTGGGCGGGTACTGTCGAGCAGAGCATAGAAGCAGCGCGGCAATCTATGGAAGCAGGCTTCATCCTCTTGACGAAGGCTAACCTTGAGCCGTTCATGCAGATCGTGGACAAAGAGGAAGAGCAAAGGAGCTTCCTCAAATACCTCAACAGCCTTCCTTGATCCTGCAATCAAGTGCAAGCCCTACCGGGTTGGCTTTGGGCGGGTGTTTGGGCAGGAGGACAGGCTCCCAAAGAAAAAACCCTAAGTGAATCAATCACTTGGGGTTGTATATGGCGGGAGGGCGTCGTTCACATGACGGGCTGTAGGCCGCGTGGATTCTCGATTTTCTTGATTTGTTTTTCGAAGATACCACCAAAAATACCACCACGTCTCATCTACGGCTTTTCTGCCCTGAGTGAGTAGTTCAAAAAAAGCTTCTTGAGCATCCGGCGATTAGAGTATCTAGAAAAAAACGGTGCTACATGCTGATGACGACCCCTCCCGCGTCGCAGACACGTTGAGGCCGGCAGCCTGGGTCGTGCCCTCAAGGGCCTGATACGCATCCGGTCCCGTACGGTCAGTAAGGACGTCAGGTTCCTCGCTTTGTCTGGGCCCTCGCCAAAGAGTTTCTTAGCAAGGTCTGGCTTTTGCGCTCTAAGCCATCCATTACAAACTGAACACTTGATCTTGTCGGGACACCACCGCATCCCAGCCCACTCCCCGTTTAATGCGCACGCGCAGCGCGTCTGCGGCGTCCGGCACTCCATGCACTATGAAGATACGCCGAGGCGCGCGCCGAAAACCGCCGAGCCAACGCAGCAATTCATTGCTATCGGCATGCGCAGACAGCATGGGCAGCTCCGCAACCTCTGCCCGCACCGAGACCCATTGACCGTGAATCTTCACCTCGCGCGCGCCTTGGAGCAACGTGCGACCTCGCGTGCCCGCCGCCTGGAAGCCAGAGAACAGGATGGTGTTGCGGTGATCTGGCCCAAAGGCGGCGATGTGATGGAGCACTCGTCCGCCAGTGGCCATGCCACTTGCGGAGACGATCACCTTGGGAAAGGGTTGGATGGCGTCGGGAGCCTCGTAGTCGTTGACGTTCTGCGCCAATGGCAGCTTCTTGAATAGTGTCACGAGGTATCGGTAGCGCTCGATGCAGTTGGCCCAGTTCTGGAAGGTAACATTTCACTTTGATGGCGGCTGTGGAATTTTATCTCTCAGTCGAAAGCCGAGACGATCTAAAGACTCGCATTGGGCGTAGTTGAAGGCCAAATAAAACAAGGACTTACGTGGGCCTCCCAGGGTATTCCCGCGAGGCGCATGCACTGGCGCGCGATTTGCAATGAAGACTCGCCCCCGCCCATAAGCGTGCCGCGTTGTCTCTCCATCCCGATGCGGACAGGACAGCGTGGTGCTCACCACAAGTACCTGGAGACATTCGCCATGGAAACCTTCTACGAGGTCATGCGCCGCAAAGGCATTTCGCGCCGCAGCTTTCTCAAATACTGCTCGCTCACGGCCACTTCGCTGGGCTTGGCGCCGTCCTTCGTACCGCAGATCGCGCACGCCATGGAGAACAAGCCGCGCACACCGGTGCTTTGGTTGCATGGCCTGGAATGCACCTGCTGCACCGAGAGCTTCATCCGCAGCGCCCATCCGCTGGCCAAAGACGTTGTGCTGTCCATGATCTCGCTTGATTACGACGACACACTGATGGCCGCCGCAGGCCACCAGGCCGAGGCGATCCTCGAAGAGATCATGACCAAGTACAAGGGCCAGTACATCCTGGCCGTGGAAGGCAACCCGCCGCTCAACGAAGACGGCATGTTCTGCATCCAGTCCGGCAAGCCCTTCGTGGAGAAGCTCAAGCACGTCGCTAAGGACGCCAAGGCCATCATCGCCTGGGGCTCTTGCGCGTCCTGGGGTTGCGTGCAGGCGGCGAAGCCCAATCCGACGCAGGCCACGCCCATCCACAAGGTCATCACCGACAAGCCCATCATCAAGGTGCCTGGCTGCCCGCCCATTCCCGAGGTGATGACGGGCGTGATCACCTACATGCTCACCTTCGACCGCGTGCCCGAGCTCGACCGCCAGGGTCGCCCGAAGATGTTCTACAGCCAGCGCATCCATGACAAGTGCTACCGCCGCCCGCACTTCGATGCCGGCCAGTTCGTCGAGGCCTGGGACGACGATTCCGCGCGCAAGGGTTATTGCCTCTACAAGGTCGGTTGCAAGGGACCCACCACCTACAACGCCTGCTCCACTGTGCAGTGGAACGAGGGAACGAGCTTCCCGATCAAGGCCGGTCACGGCTGCATCGGCTGTTCGGAAGACGGCTTCTGGGACAAGGGCTCGTTCTACGACCGCCTGACCGACATCCATGCCTTCGGCATCGAGGCCAACGCCGACCAGATCGGTGGCACGGCGGCCGGTGTGGTTGGTGCGGCAGTGGCCGCGCATGCGGCGATTTCGGTGGCCAAGCGCGTGCGCGACAACAACAACGCCAGCAAGCCGGAAGACAAGCGCACACCCGCCGACCACTGACTGACCCCACGACGAGAACGAGGAAAAAATGGGTGCTTACGAAACTCAAGGCTTCCGCATGGACAACACCGGTCGGCGCATCGTCGTCGACCCGGTGACGCGGATCGAAGGCCACATGCGCTGCGAGGTGAACCTCGACAGCAACAACGTGATCCGCAATGCGGTCTCCACCGGCACCATGTGGCGCGGTCTGGAGGTGATTTTGAAAGGCCGCGACCCGCGCGACGCCTGGGCGTTCGTCGAGCGCATCTGTGGTGTCTGCACCGGTTGCCACGCGCTCGCGTCGGTGCGCGCGGTGGAAGACGCGCTGGACATCCGCATTCCGCTGAACGCCCACCTCATCCGCGAGATGATGGCCAAGACGCTGCAGGTGCACGACCACGCGGTGCACTTCTACCACCTGCACGCACTCGACTGGGTGGACGTGATCTCGTGCCTGAAGGCGGACCCGAAGAAGACGAGCGACCTGCAGCACATGGTGTCGCCGTCGCATCCGATGTCGTCGCCCGGTTATTTCCGTGATGTGCAGAACCGTTTGAAGAAGTTCGTGGAGAGCGGCCAGCTCGGCCCGTTCGCCAATGGCTACTGGGGTTCAAAGGCGTATGTTTTGCCGCCCGAGGCGAACCTGATGGCGGTGACACACTACCTGGAGGCACTGGACCTGCAGAAGGAATGGGTGAAGGTGCACACCATCTTCGGCGGCAAGAACCCACACCCCAACTACCTGGTGGGCGGCGTGCCGTGCGCGATCAACATCGACGGCGACGGCGCTGCGGGGGCCCCGATCAACATGGAGCGGCTGAATTTCGTGCAGGCCCGCATCCAGGAAATGATCGACTTCAACAACAACGTCTACGTGCCAGACGTGCTGGCCATCGGCACCATCTACAAGCAGGCGGGCTGGCTGTACGGTGGCGGCCTGTCGGCCACCAACGTGGCCGATTACGGTACGTACGAGAAGGTGCCTTACGACCACAGCACGCACCAGTTGCCGGGCGGCGTGATTCTGGATGGCGACTGGAACAAGATTCACGAGATCGACCCGCGCGATCCCGAGCAGGTGCAGGAGTTCGTGACGCACAGTTGGTACAAGTACGGCGACGAGACCAAGGGTCTGCACCCATGGGACGGCGTGACCGAGGCAAACTACAACCCCGAGGGGCCGAACTTCAAGGGCACGCGCACGAAGATCGAGCAGCTCGACGAATCGGCCAAATACTCGTGGATCAAGTCGCCTCGCTGGCGCGGCCACGCGGTGGAAGTGGGCCCGCTGTCGCGCTACATCCTGGGTTATGCGCACGCCACGCAAGGCAACAAGTATTGCCAGCGCGTGAAGCAGCAGGTGGACGAGGCGGCGGCGGCCATCAATAGCGGCATTCCGAAGGCGCTGGGCCTGCCCGAGACCAGGTACACCGCCAAGCAGCTCCTGCCGACCACCATTGGCCGCACGCTGGCGCGCGCACTGGAAAGCCAGTACGCCGCTGAAATGATGATGGACGACTTCAAGCAGATGGTCGACAACATCAAGGGCGGCGACAGTAGCACCGCCAACATCGAGAAGTGGGACCCGAAGACCTGGCCGAAGGAGGCCAAGGGCGTGGGCACGGTGGCTGCACCGCGCGGCATGCTGGGCCACTGGATCCGCATCAAGGACGGCAAGATCGAAAACTACCAGTGCGTGGTGCCCACCACCTGGAACGGCTCGCCGCGCGATCACAAGGGGCAGATCGGTGCCTTCGAGGCCTCGTTGATGAATACGCCAATGGTCAACCCTGAGCAGCCGCTGGAAATTCTGCGCACGCTGCACAGTTTCGACCCCTGCCTGGCCTGCTCCACGCACGTGATGAGCGAAGACGGGCAAGAAATGAGCCGCGTCACGGTGCGGTGAACATCCACCCCAGAACAACGAGGAGACTCCCATGAACGCAAAAACAACGCGCGGCCTGATCGCCGCCGCACTGCTCGCCGGCCTGGCCAGCACCTCGCAGGCCCACACCGGCCATGGCACCAGCAGTCTTTATGAGGGCCTGGTGCATCCCTTCGGCGCAGACCATCTTCTGGCCATGGTGGCCGTGGGCGTGTGGTCGGTCTCGGCGCTGCCGGCTGGTAAAGCCTGGCAGGGCCCGGTTGTGTTCCTGCTCGCGCTCATCGCCAGCGCCACGCTGGGCATGCTCGGCTTCACCGTGCCCTACCTGGAGCACGGCGTGTCGCTCTCGGTGGTGATGTTCGGCGCAATGCTGCTGCTCGCGCGCCGCGCCACCGTGACGCCTGCCATTGGCCTCGGGCTGATCGCAGCGGCCGCTTCGCTGCATGGCCTGGCGCACGGTTCCGAAACGCCCGAGAGCGGCTTTGCCGGCTACGCGGCGGGCTTCCTGATCACCACGGCGCTGCTGCATGGGGGTGGCGTGGGCATGGGCATGGGTATCAAGCGCTGGCTGGCCGAGCGCAGCGGCGTGGTGCTCGGTGGGCTGGGCGCGCTGCTGAGCGCGGCGGGCCTGTATCTCTTCGGGCAGCTTGCGGCCTGAGCCCACTCATTCCAGGAGGTCATCACTATGTCCGCCACACACCAACACACGCCTCACCACGCCACGGGTGCCGAGCGCGATGCGCTGGAACTGCAGCAGGGCCAGACGATCCGCTCGGTCTATGTGTACGAAGTGCCGGTGCGCCTCTGGCACTGGATCAATGCGCTCGCCATCACGGTGCTGTGCGTCACCGGCTATTTCATCGGTGTGCCGCTGCCTACCATGCCGGGCGAGGCCAGCGCGAACTACCTCATGGGCTACATCCGCTTCGCGCACTTTGCGGCTGGCTACATCATGGCCGTGGGGCTGGTGGGGCGCGCCTACTGGGCGCTCGTGGGCAACCACCACGCCAAGGAACTGTTCTGGGTGCCGGTGTTCCAGAAGGCGTACTGGCTCGAGGTGTTCAACATGTTGCGCTGGTACCTGTTTCTCATCCCGAAGCCGAACCAGTACGTGGGCCACAACCCGCTGGCGCGCTTTGCCATGTTCTTCTTCTACCTGATGCTGTCGATCTTCATGGTCGTGACCGGCTTCGCGTTGTACGGCGAGGGCTCGCAGATGGGCTCGTGGCAGGAGCGGATGTTTGGATGGGTGATCCCGCTGTTTGGTCAGAGTCAGGACGTGCACACCTGGCACCGCATGGGCATGTGGGGCGTGGTGTTGTTCGTCATCCTGCACATCTACGCCGCCATCCGCGAAGACATCATGGGCCGGCAGAGCATTGTGAGCACGATGATTTCCGGCCACCGCACGTTCAAGGAATGACGTGAGCCGCGCAGCCCGCTCCAGGTTCAGGGCGGCACCGGTGCAACCACCGGTGGGAGTGCCGCTGCGCGTGCCCACGCACCCAGGCCGCTTGCTGGCGCGCACCTGCCTGTTGCCGCTCTCGCTGAACCAGAGCGAAGCCGCGCGGCTGCTCGGCATGTCGCGCCGCCGGCTCCACGAGCTGGTGCACGGCCAGCGTGCCATGTCGCCCGACACCGCCATCCGCTGCGCGCGCGTGTTCCGCGTCGACGCCGCGTTCTGGCTGACGCAGCAGGCCGCCTGGGACAGCTTCCACGCCTGGAAGCGGCTGCGTTCCGCCTCTTCCCCTTCCTCATCCTTCTGATCTCCCAGTGAGCCCAGCCATGCGCCCCACCTCGCCCCAAACGACCTGTCACCCCGGTGGTGACACGCCGCCCACTTCCATCTGCGTGCTCGGCATCGGCAACCTGCTGTGGGCCGACGAGGGCTTTGGCGTGCGCTGCGTGGAAGCGCTGCAGCAGCGCCACGCGTTCGCGCCGCATGTGTCGCTGGTGGACGGTGGCACGCAGGGCCTGTACCTGATCCAGCACGTGCAGGAAGCGGACGCGCTGCTGATCTTCGACGCCATCGACTACGGCCTGGCGCCCGGCACGCTGAAGCTGGTGCGCGACGACGCGGTGCCGCGCTTCATGGGCGCGAAGAAGATGAGCCTGCACCAGACCGGCTTCCAGGAAGTGCTGTCGCTCGCGCAGCTCACGGGCAAGTACCCGTCGCGCGTGCTGCTGATCGGTTGCCAGCCGCAGGAGCTGGAAGACTACGGCGGCAGCCTGCGCCCGGTGGTGAAGGCCGCGATGGAAGAAGCGCTGTTGCTCGGCGTGGCCGAGATCGCGCGCTGGGGCGGCCAGCCCGCGCCGCGCTTGGCGCCGTTGAGCAGCCGCGAGACCGTAACCATGGACGAGCTTGCGCTCGCGGCCTACGAAACGCAGCGCCCCGCGCCGGAAGCGGCCTGCCGCGAAGGCGATGATCGCTTCTTCCCCAAAGAGGCGGCCTGACATGTGCATCGGCATTCCCATGCAAGTGACCGCTGTCGAGCCGGGCCATGCGGTGTGCGAAGGGCGCGGTGAACGCCGCCGCGTCAACACCGCACTGGTGGGTGACGTGGCGCCGGGCGACTGGCTGCTGGTGTTTCTGAGTGACGCGCGCGAGTGCATCGACGCCGCTCGCGCCAGCGAAGTCAACGCCACGCTGGATCTGGTGCTGGGCGCCATGCAGGGCGATGTATTGAGTGGCGATGCCGGCTTCGAGCTGCCTTCGCGCATGAGCGCCGAACAACTCCGCCAGCTTGCTGGCCCTTGATTTTCTGGAGACCTTCATGACCATCGAAACCGCTTTCCGCCCGCTGGCCGTCACCCCGCCCAGCACCGACCCCGCCGCGCCGCTGGTGATGCGCCTGGTGCGCGACTTCGGCGCCGCGCTGGTGGACGAAACCAGCGTGGCCGACTGGGCCGCGC
The DNA here is from genome assembly GCF_000426205.1 of Acidovorax sp. JHL-9. Taxonomy (NCBI): domain Bacteria; kingdom Pseudomonadati; phylum Pseudomonadota; class Betaproteobacteria; order Burkholderiales; family Comamonadaceae; genus Acidovorax; species Acidovorax sp. JHL-9. Next base: position 39,816 of record NZ_AUEX01000021.1, on the reverse strand, counting down.
TGCCCGGCGACCGCGTGCTGCTGCTCGCAGGCGACGCGGTGCGCTTCCCCGAAGGGCAGGACGTGGCCGCCGTGCTGCCCGAGCTGATGAAGGTGTTCCCCCAGCGCTTCGAAGTGGCCGCCGTGCCGCGCGACAGCGAAGACGCGGTGGCGCGCCGCTACGGCTCGCAGCGCTGGCCTTCGCTCCTCTTCTTCCGCGGCGGCCAGTACGTGACCGCCATCGCCGGCATGCAGGACTGGGACGTGTACCTGCAGGGCGTGGACGCCGCGCTGCGCATGCCGCCCTCACGCCCGCCCACCATCGGCATTCCGGTGGTGAGCAAGACCGCTTCTTCCAGCGACGCCGGCGGTTGCCACTGAACGCCACGCCTTCCCGCACCTTGCAAGGACACACCCCATGAAAGAATTCCCCATTCCCCTCGTGGCCCTGGGCCCCGGCACGCACACCGAGGACGATTCGCTCGACTACATGCCCATGCCGAAAGACATGGACACCTACCGCCCGCCGATGCTGCCCGAGCCCGAGGAACTCGCGGGCCTGGACCAGGCGCGCAACGCGCTGCAGCAGGTGCTGGCGCTGCTCGAGCGCGGCGCCAATGGCGGCGCGCCGGGCATGGTGCCGCTGGGCCGGCTGGCCCCGCGCGACTTCCAGGTCATCAACCAGGTGATGGGCGAGGGCGAGGCCAGTGCCATCGTGCAGCTGAGCGCAGGCAATCTGGAAGTGCGCGTGCAGGAATCGGTATTCGCCGGCGTCTGGCGGCTCATGACCTGGCGGCGCGGCGAGGGCGCAGACGAACCCGTGCTGGTGCCGGTGGACGACGCGATCGAGGTCGGCCCGGTGCCTTCGCTGTTCGCCGCCATCGCCGCCGAGGATGTGTGGGCCGAACAGCCCGTGTGGCGCGGCGAGCTGCCGCCCAACGTGCAGAACGCGCCACTGCTGGTGGACGAGATCCGCGACCAGGTGGCGCAGTGGCGGCCCGGCCAGGTGCCGCACGTGGTCAACCTCACGCTGCTGCCGGTGTCGCCGGAAGACATCGGCTTTCTGGACCACCAGCTCGGCACCGGCCGCGTGCTGATGCTGTCGCGCGGTTACGGCAACTGCCGCATCTCCAACACGCGCTTGCCGAACTGCTGGCGCGTGGTGTACTACAACTCCATGGACAAGGTCATCCTCAACACGGTGGAGGTGGTGGACATGCCCGAGGTGGCGATGGCCGCACCCGAAGACCTACGCGACTCGCACGACCGGCTGCGCGAGGTGATGGCCTGGCTGGAAGGGAGTTGAGCGTGGAACACTTCGAAGGCTTCGAGGGCTCCTACCTCGGCAACCGCGAGGTGCTGCGGCCGGACTCGCGCCTGGAATGCAAGATCTGCTGGTGGGTGTACGACCCCGCCACGGGCGACCCGCAATGGCAGATTCCCGCCGGCACGCCCTTCGCCGATCTGCCCTCGCACTGGCGCTGCCCGAACTGCGATTGCGAACCCGATCAGTTTCTGTTGCTTCCATGAACGCCGCCTTGCAAACCCGCGTGCAGACCCTGGTGGATTTCTACCGCCGGGTGCAGGTCGAGCGCATGCAGGGCATTCCCTTGCTGAACGCGGCGCTGTGCGTGGAAGCGGTGGGCTTCGAATGGGGCGCGGACGCCGAAGAGCCGGTGGCCGAGGGCGTGCTGATCACGCCGTGGTTCATGAGCCTGGTGCGCCTGCCCGCGCCACCGCTGCCGCACGGCAACCAGGTGGGCCGCAGCTTCGTGCGCAACTTCGGCAGCGAGCGTTTCGATTTCATCGGCGCGCACGATCCCGCCATCGGCTACCACGAGACCTGCGCGCTGTTCTCACCCATGGGCGAATTCACCACCCAGGCGCTGGCGCGCGAGACCGCGCAGGAAGCGCTGGCGTTGGCCCGACCCGCGCCGGTGGCCACGCCGGTGCCGGTTGAACCCGTGCCGGCGCGCCGGGCGTTCTTTCTCGGTCGGGGTGCGGGGGTGCGCGCATGAGCGCAGCGGCCATGCCCGGCCTGCAGCAGCTCGCGGGCGCGCTGCGCATCACCCCCGGTGCGCCGCCGCCACTCGGTTTGATGAGCACACGCCAGGACTGGGCCGCGCGCATGGGCCATGGCGTGCCGGCGGCGCGCCTGCCCGGCCTCATGGGCAGCCTGTTCAACCTCTGCAGCCAAGCGCACCGCCTGTGCAGCCAGCTCGCCATCGACGCCGCCGCGCCCGGCCTGTTGCCGCCACAGGAGCGCGTGGCCGAACAGTTGCGCCGCGAGACCGCGATGGAGCACGTGCGCCGCATCGGCCTGGACTGGCCGCGCCTGCTGGCCGATGGCGCCGCGCGCAGCGCACACGCCGCCAGCGCGCTGTCCGCGCTGCGCCACTGGCCTTCGCCCACGCAGGCCCTGCCCGAACCCTGGCCGCCGCTGCGCGAGTGGCTGCAACACACGCTGCTGCAGATGCCCGCCGCCGACTGGCTCGCGGCCTGGCAGGCCGGCGGCCCCGACTGGCTGCACACCTGGAGCCGCCGCCACACTCACCACTGGATGCCCGCGCTGGTGGCCGGCGCGCGCAGCAGCGCCGACGGTTTCGCGCCGCTGTCGCTCGACCACGCGCTGCGCCCGCACGCCGAGCCGCCCGGCCTGCGCATGCTGGGCGCCACGCTCGCGCTCAAGCCGCAGTTCGCGCTGCGCCCGCAGTGGCACGGCGCCTGCGCCCACACCGGCCCGTGGACGCGCCTGGCCGGCGCGGCCGACGACACACCGCTGTCACCCTGGGCGCTGCTGGGCAGCCGCCTGGCAGAGCTGTCGCGCCTTGCGCTCGACGGTGGCGACGCCTGGCTGCACTGGGGCGGGCTTTCCACCGGGCCGAACCGGGGTCTGGCCTGGGTGGAGATGGCGCGCGGCCTGCTGGTGCACCAGGTGGAGGTGGACCCGGTGTCCCAGCGCGTGCTGGCCTGCCGCGTGGTCGCGCCCACCGAATGGAATTTCCACCCGCAGGGCGAGGTGGCCCGGCACGTGGCCCGGCTCGACCCCGCCCTGCCCGAAGCCGCGCTCGCGCGGCGCGTGAACCTGCTGGTGGCCGCGTTCGACCCCTGCGTGCCGTTCGCCATCGAACACCGCGCGTTGCCCCGCGCCCAGGCACAGGAGGCCGGCCATGCATGAAGCCAGCCTGGCCGGCGGCGTGCTCCAGCTGGTGGAAGAGACCGCCGCGCGCGAAGGCTTCACGCGCCTGCTGGCGCTGCGCCTCGAAGCCGGCCAGCTCGCGGGCGTGGACGTGCGCGCGCTGCGCTTCGCGCTGGAGGCGCTGGCGCCCGGCACGCTGCTGGACGGCGCGCGCATCGAGATCGACGAACCGGCCGGCCAGGCCTGGTGCCTGGGCTGCTCGACGACTGTGGCCCTGGCGCAGCGCGGCGACGCCTGCCCGGCCTGCGGCAGCTTCCACCTGCAACCGACCGGCGGCAGCGAATTGCGCGTGCTCGACATGCAAGTGGCCGATGATTGAAATGCCTCACGAGACAGAACAGGAGACTCGACATGTGCGTCGTATGCGGATGCAGTGACAGCGGTGCCACGCACCCACACCCCTCACACCAGCACCACCACGCCCCGGCCACGGAAGCGCCGGTGCAGGTGAACCCGGCCAACGGCGACCTGCACTTCGGCGCGGGCTCGGCCCGCGTGTCGGTGCCGGGCATGAGCCAGGCGCGCGCGATCAAGCTGGAGACCGACATCCTCGGCGCGAACAACCGCGTGGCCGCGCAGAACCGCGCGCACTTCGAGTCGCACGGCGTCACAGCGCTCAACCTCGTCTCGAGCCCGGGCTCGGGCAAGACCACGCTGCTGTGCGCCACCATCGAAGCGCTGAAGGCGCACGCGCCGGGCCTGGCGGTGTCGGTGATCGAAGGCGACCAGCAGACCAGCTTCGACGCCGACCGCATCCGCGCCACCGGCGCACCGGCGATCCAGGTCAACACCGGCAAGGGCTGCCACCTCGACGCGCCCATGGTGTCCGAGGCCTTCGCGCGCCTGCACACGCACGACCACGGTCATGACCACGGCCACCACCACCCTCACGCGCACAGCCTGTTGTTCATCGAGAACGTGGGCAACCTGGTGTGCCCCGCCGTGTGGGACCTGGGCGAGGCCGCGAAGGTGGCGATCCTGTCGGTGACCGAGGGCGAGGACAAGCCGCTGAAGTATCCGGACATGTTCGCCGCCGCCTCGCTCATGGTGCTCAACAAGATCGACCTGCTGCAGCACGTGCGCTTCGACGTGGCGCGCTGCATCGAACTCGCGCGGCGCGTGAACCCGGGCATCGAGGTGATCCAGCTCTCGGCCACCACGGGTGAGGGCATGGACGCATGGCTGCACTGGCTGGACCACCGCATGGGCCACGACCACCACCATCACCACCACGACGAAACCCACGGCAGCGAAACCGCGCTGCGCGAGCGCGTGCGCCAGCTCGAGGCCGAACTCGCCCGCACACGCGAGGCCCTGAGCGCCACCACCGCGGGCTGACACCAGCATCATGGAACGCACCGCCCCTTCCGTGCTCGCCTGCGGCGCCTGGCTGAAGAACGCCGCGTGCCTGCTCGACGCGCGCGGGCAGGCCCACTGGTCGCCAGTGCACGGCGACCTGAGCGACCCGGTGGCCTGCGCCGCACTGGAAGCCTCGGCGAGCGCGCTGCTGGGCCGGCACGGCCAGCCGGTGCAGGCGGTGGCGCACGACCTGCACCCCGATTTCTTCAGCACCCGCTTCGCCGTGGAACTCGCGGACGCGCTGGGCGTGCCCGTCATCGGCGTGCAGCACCACCACGCGCACATCGCGGCGGTGGTGGCTGAACAGGGAATCGAAGGCCCGGTGATCGGTCTCGCGCTGGACGGCGTGGGCCTCGGGGACGACGGCGAAGCCTGGGGCGGCGAACTGTTGCTGGTGGACGGCGCGCGGCTGCGGCGCCTGGGCCACCTGCACCCGCTCGCGCTGCCCGGCGGCGACCGCGCTGCGCGCGAGCCCTGGCGCATGGCCGCGAGCGCGCTGCACGCGCTGGAGCGCGGCGACGAGATCGTGCCGCGCTTCGCCCCAGCGGTGGGCGAGGCCACGGCGAGCGGTGTGCGGCAGATGCTGGACCGCCGCCTGAACAGCCCGCTCACCAGCAGCACCGGCCGCTGGTTCGACGCCGCCGCCGCCGCGCTGGGCCTGAGCGTGCGCCAGACCGACGAGGCCGAGGCCGCGATCGCGCTGGAAGCGGCGGCCAGCCGCTGGCTTGCGCACCACGCGGGCCCCGAGCCGCTGGCCGACGCGCTGGTGGACCTGCTCACCGACACCCTGCCCGATGGCCAGCACCGCCTGGACCTTCGCGGTCTGTTCGCGCGCCTGCTCGACGTGCCCGCGGAGCGCGTGGACGAAGCGGCGGCGGGCTTTCACCTCGCGCTGGCCGACGCGCTGGCGCACTGGGCCACACAGGCCGCGCGCGCACACGGCACACGCACCGTGTGCCTGGGTGGCGGCTGCTTCTTCAACCGTGTGCTGCGCGAGCGCGTGAGCGAACGCCTGCGCGCCGCCGGCCTCGCGGTGCACCTGCCAGGCTCCAGCGGCTGTGGCGATGCCGGTCTCGCCCTCGGCCAGGCCTGGGTCGCGGCGCGCCAGCTCGAAGCCGGCACCGCACACCACAACGACACCCACGAAAAGGAATCTCAACCATGTGCCTAGCCATACCCGCGCGGCTGGTGGAGCTGCGACCCGACGACCAGGCCGTGGTCGACCTCGGTGGCATCCGCAAGGAGATCTCCATCGCCCTGGTCGCCGACGTGCAGGTGGGCGACTACGTGATCGTGCACGTGGGCCACGCCATCGGCACCATCGACCCCGAAGAGGCCGAGCGCACGCTCGCGATGTTCGCGGAGATGGCGCAGCTGAATGAAGACGTGGTGGTGGAGACGATCAAATGAAATACATCGACGAATTCCGCGACGGCGAACTCGCCCAGCAGATCGGCGCGCGCATCGCCGCCGAGGCCGACCCGGCGCGCACCTACAGCTTCATGGAGTTCTGCGGCGGCCACACGCACGCGATCTCGCGCTACGGCGTGATGGAGCTGCTGCCGCCCAACGTGAAGATGGTGCATGGCCCCGGCTGCCCGGTGTGCGTGCTGCCCATCGGCCGCATCGACCAGGCCATCGGCCTCGCGCTCGCGCAGGGCGCCATCGTCTGCACCTATGGCGACACCATGCGCGTGCCGGCTTCGGAAAGCCTTTCATTGATCCGCGCGAAGGCGCGCGGCGGCGACATCCGCATGGTGTATTCCGCCGCCGACGCGCTCACCATCGCGCGGCAGAACCCGCAGCGCGAGGTGGTGTTCTTCGCCATCGGTTTCGAGACCACCACGCCACCCACCGCCCTCACCCTGCAGCTCGCGAAGCGCGAAGGCCTGACCAACTTCAGCGTGCTGTGCTGCCACGTGCTCACGCCCTCGGCCATCACGCACATCCTCGAATCGCCCGAGGTGCGCCAGTACGGCACCGTGCCCATCGACGGCTTCGTCGGCCCCGCGCACGTGAGCATCGTGATCGGCTCCGGCCCCTACGAACACTTCGCCGGGGAATACCGCAAGCCGGTCGTCATCGCGGGGTTCGAACCGCTGGATGTGATGCAGGCCATCCTGATGCTGGTGCGCCAGGTCAACGAAGGCCGCGCGCAGGTGGAGAACCAGTTCCGCCGCGCCGTCACCTCCGAAGGCAACCTGAAGGCGCAGGCCGTGGTGTCCGAGGTGTTCGAGCTGCGGCCCAGCTTCGAATGGCGCGGCCTGGGCGAGGTGCCGTACAGCGCGCTGAAGATTCGCGAGGCCTACGCGGCCTTCGACGCCGAGCGCCGCTTTGCGCTCGACTACAAGCCGGTGGCCGACAACAAGGCCTGCGAGTGCGGCGCGATCCTGCGCGGCGTGAAGCGGCCGACCGACTGCAAGATCTTCGGCACCGTGTGCACGCCCGAGAACCCGGTGGGCTCGTGCATGGTGTCGAGCGAAGGCGCCTGCGCGGCGCACTACACCTACGGGCGCTTCCGCGACATTCCGGTCGTGGCCGCCACCGAGGAGGCCACACCATGAGAGCCGACATCGACCAGACCGCCAGCGGCGAGGCCCCGGCGCCGAAGCCGGTGAAGAAGAACTACACCCGACCGCTCGACATCAAACACGGCCGCGTGGACATGGGCCACGGCGCGGGCGGCAAGGCGGCGGCGCAGCTGATCGAGGAACTGTTCCTCGCCGCCTTCGACAACCCTTACCTGCGCCAGGGCGACGACGGCGCGCGCCTGCCGCTGCCCGCGTTCCCGAACGGCCAGGGCCGGCTGGTGATGGCCACCGACGGCCACGTGGTCTCGCCGCTGTTCTTTCCCGGCGGCGACGTGGGTTGCCTGTCGGTGCACGGCACGGTGAACGACGTGGCCATGTCCGGCGCCACGCCGCTGTGGCTGAGCGCGAGCTTCATCCTGGAAGAAGGTTTTCCGCTGGCCGAGCTGCAGCGCATCGTGCGTTCCATGGCGGCGGCCGCGCGCGCCGCCGGCGTGCCCATCGTCACCGGCGACACCAAGGTGGTGGAGAAGGGCAAGGGCGACGGCGTGTTCATCAGCACCACCGGCATCGGCGTGGTGCCGCCGGGCGTGGACATCGCCGGGCGCAACGCGCGCGCGGGCGACGTGCTGCTGCTCTCCGGCACCATCGGCGACCACGGCGTGGCGGTGCTCTCGCAGCGCGAGTCGCTCGCGTTCGAGACCACCATTGAAAGCGACACCGCCGCGCTGCACACGCTGGTGGCCGCCATGCTGCACGCCGCGCCGGGCGCGGTGCGCGTGCTGCGCGACCCCACGCGCGGCGGGCTGGCCACCACGCTGAACGAGATCGCGCGCCAGTCCGGCGTGGGCATGCTGCTGCAGGAGGCCGCCATTCCGGTGCGCGCCCAGGTGGACGCGGCCTGCGAACTGCTCGGCCTGGACCCGCTGTACGTGGCCAACGAAGGCAAGCTGGTCGCGGTGTGTGCGCCCGAGGCGGCCGACGCGGTGCTGGCCGCCATGCGCGCCCATCCACTGGGCGCCGAGGCCGCGCGCATCGGCGAGGTCACCACCGACCCGCACCACTTCGTGCAGATGGCCACGCGTTTCGGCGGGCGGCGCGTGGTCGACTGGCTCAGCGGTGAACAGCTTCCCAGGATATGTTGACCCCCCTGCGTCGCCTTCGGCGCCTCCCCCCGAGGGGGCGACAACTTGGGCCGGCGAAGCCGGACCCTCGTTGTCTCTGGATGAAAGCACTTCGCGCCGGAAGGAGTTGATGGTGTCTTCTCAGGTGTTCCAGAAAACCGCGCGCGGACGGGCCGAGATCGTGCAGCGCTCGGAGCGCGTGCCGGCCGCCATGCGCTCGGTGCTGATCATGGTGAACGGCAGCGACACGGTGCGCGCGCTGGCCGAGCGCGGTGTGCCGCAGGTGCGCGAACACATGCAGGCGCTGCTGGCGCTGGGGCTGATCGAACCGGTGGCACCGCCGGCCGCACCGTCACCACCGCCGCCTTCGCCCCCAACCGAGCTGGAACGCGAGCTGCCGGCGCCGGTGCACGAAGCGCTGTGCCGCCAGGCCCTGGCGCGGCTGGCGGCGCATTTCGGCGTGGACACGCCCGAGGTGGTGCAGCCCCTGCGCGCCGCGCGCACGGTGACTTCGTTCAACACCGCGCTGGACCACATCGAAACGCGGCTCTCGGCCCACATGGGCCGCAAGCACGCCGCGCGCGAGCTGCAGGGCCTGCGGCCACCCACATGAGCGCAGCACCCGGCGGCCTGCGCATCCTGTTGCTGTGCCACAGCTTCAACAGCCTCACGCAGCGCCTGTTCGCCGAGCTGCGCGCGCGCGGCCACACGGTGAGCGTGGAACTCGACATCAACGACCGCGTGACCGAAGAGGCCGTGGCGCTGTTCCGGCCCGACCTGCTGCTCGCGCCCTTTCTCAAGCGCCGCATACCGGCCAGCGTGTGGCAGGCGCTCACCTGCCTGGTGGTGCACCCCGGCCCACCGGGCGACCAGGGGCCGAGCGCGCTGGACTGGGCGGTGCTGCGCGGCGAGCGCACATGGGGCGTGACGGTGCTGCAGGCCAACGCCGATTTCGACGCCGGCCCGGTGTGGGCGCACGCGGCGTTTGCCATGCGCGAAGCTAGCAAGGGCAGCCTGTACCGCCGCGAGGTCACGCAGGCCGCGCTGCAGGCCACGCTCGCCGCCGTGCAGCGTTTCGGGAACGGCGAGCGCCATGGCGATGCACCACCACCCGCGCAATGGCGGCCCGCGATGCGGCAGGCCGACCGCGCCATCGACTGGGCGCGGCACGGCACCGCCGAGGTGCTGGCGCGGCTGCGCTGCGCCGACGGCCAGCCCGGCGTGCTCGATGCGCTCTGGGGCCACGCCTGCCACCTGGGCGACGGCCACGCCGCTTCTGCCGCCACGATGGCGGCTTTCGCGCACGCCGCGCCGGGTGAGGTGCTGGCGGTGCGCGATGGCGCGCTGCTGCGCCGCACGCGCGATGGCGGCGTGTGGATCGGCCAGGCGCGCCGCGTGGCCGACGGCGCACCCGGCTTCAAGCAGGCCGCGGCCGACGCCTTCGCCACCGAGGCCCTCGCCCTGCGCCGCCTGCCCGTGCCGCTGCAACGCGCCGACGACGAGTGGAGCGAGCTGCGCTACACCGAACACGGCCCCGACGGCGCGCGCGTGGGTTGCCTGCGCTTCGACTTCCACAACGGTGCGATGTCCATCGCGCGCTGCGAGCGCCTGCGCGACGCGCTGCTCGAACTGCGAGAGCGGCCGGTGCGCGTGCTCATGCTGCTGGGGGGTGAAGACTTCTTCAGCAACGGCATCGACCTCAACGCCATCGAGGCGGCCGCGCACCGGCCCGGCGACAGCGCGGCCGACGCCTCGTGGCGCCACATCCAGGCGATGAACGACGCGGCGCTCGCCGTGATCGAGACGCCGGACCGCCTCACCGTGAGCGTGCTGCGCGGCAACGCGGGCGCGGGCGGTGCCTTCCTGGCGCTGGCGGCGGACGAGGTGTGGGCGCACGGTGGCGTGGTGCTCAACCCGCACTACAAGAACATGGGCAACCTCTACGGCTCCGAGTACTGGACCTACCTGCTGCCGCGCCGCCTGAGTGAGGCCGGCGCGAAGGCGCTGATGGCGCAGCGCCTGCCGCTGCTGGCGCGCGAGGCCGCGGCGATGGGCCTGATCGACCACTGCGACGATGGGGCACGCGAGGGCTTCGAAACGCGCTGCCTGGAACGCGCGCTGGCGCTCGCGGCCTCCTACAATCTGCCGCAGAGGCTGGCGGCCCGCCAGGCCACCCGCGAGCGCGATGAAAACCTTCGCCCGCTGGCCCACCACCGCGAACAGGAACTCGCGCGCATGCACCGCAATTTCTACGGCTTCGATCCCAGCTACCACGTCGCGCGCCACCACTTCGTGCACAAGGTGCCGCACGCCTGGACGCCGCGCCACCTGGCCTTGCACCGATGAACGCGCCATTGCCCATCGACGCCCTGCCCACCGTGCTGGTGGTGGACGACGAGGTGCGCTCGCAGGACGCGATGCGCCGCACGCTGGACGAGGACTTCACCGTGTTCACCGCCAGCAGCGCCGACGAGGCGCGCGGCCTGCTGGAGCGCCAGCCGGTGAGTGTGATCCTGTGCGACCAGCGCATGCCGGGCATCACCGGCGTGGCCTTCCTCAAGGAAGTGCGCGAGCGCTGGCCCGAGGCGGTGCGCATCGTGATCTCGGGCTACACCGACAGCGAGGACATCATTGCCGGCATCAACGAGGCCGGCATCTACCAGTACATCCTCAAGCCCTGGGCGCCCGACCACCTGCTGGACTCGGTGCGCAACGCGGTGGAGGCGCAGTCGCTGCAGCGCCAGACCAGCCGGCTCGACCTGGAGCTGCGCACCAGCACCGGCGTGCTGCGCCAGCGCACCGCCACGCAGATCGACCGCGCGCGCGCCAGCTTCGGTTTCGACCGCATCGTGCGCGCGCCGGGCAGCCCGCTGGACGCCGTGTGCGCGATGTCGCAGCGCGTGGCGCGCTACGACATCGCGGTGCTCGTGCTCGGCGAGTCGGGCACCGGCAAGGAATTGCTGGCGCGCGCGGTGCACTACGCCTCGCCGCGCCTGACCGGCCCCTTCGTGGTGGAGAACTGCGCGGCCATTCCCGACACGCTGCTCGAGTCCGAACTGTTCGGCCACAAGCGCGGCGCCTTCACCGGCGCCTACGAAGACCACCCCGGCCTGTTCCAGCGCGCGCACGGCGGCACCGTGTTCCTCGACGAGATCGGCGAGACCTCGCCCGCGTTCCAGGTGAAGCTGCTGCGCGTGCTGCAGGAAGGCGAGGTGCGGCCCGTGGGCGGCGCGCGCCCGATGCCGGTGGACGTGCGCGTGATCGCCGCCACCCACCGCGACCTGGAGCAGCGCGTGCGCGACGGCCTGTTCCGCGAAGACCTGTACTACCGGCTGGCGGGCGTCACGCTCACCGTGCCGCCGCTGCGCGAGCGCGCGGCCGACATCGCGCCCATCGCGCACCAGCTGGTGCAGGACGTGGCAAACGAGCTGGGCCACCCCGGCGCCTCGCTGCCCGACGCCACGCTGGCCTGCCTGCTCGCCTACCCCTGGCCCGGCAACATCCGCGAGCTGCGCAACGAGATCGCGCGCGCGCTCGCGCTGCAGGACGGGCGCGAGCTGGAAGCCGCGTCGTTCTCGGCGCGCGTGCTGCAAGGCCACGGCAAGGGCGGCGAAGACCTGCAGGCCGCCCTGCCCACCAGCGGCACGCTGGCCGAGCGGCTGGACGTGATCGAGGCGATGGTGCTGCGCGAGACCCTGCAGCGCCACCGCTGGAACAAGACCCGCGTGGCGCAGGAACTCGGCCTCTCGCGCGTGGGCCTGCGCGGCAAGATGCAACGCCTGGGACTGGAGAAGTGACATGGCACTGAACGATACGGCGCCGGGCCGCCCCAAGCCGGATCAGCCCCCTCGGGGGGCAGCGACCCGCGCAGCGGTGGAGCGTGGGGGCTTGAACGTTCTTTGGCTTCAGAGCGGTGGGTGCGGCGGCTGCAGCATGTCGCTGCTGTGCGCGGACACGACCGACTTTCAGGGCCACCTGCGCGACGCAGGCATCCACCTGCTCTGGCATCCCTCGCTGTCGATGGAGAGCGGCGACGAACTGCTGGACCTGCTCGACGCGGTGCTCGACGGCCGCACGCGGCTGGACGCGCTGTGCGTAGAAGGTTCGCTGCTGCGCGGCCCGAACGGCACCGGCCGTTTCCACATGCTGGCCGGCACGCAGCTGCCGATGATCGACTGGGTGCGCCGGCTCAGCGCGCGCGCGAAACACGTGGTGGCCGTGGGCAGCTGCGCGGCCTGGGGCGGCATAACCGCCGGTGGCGACAACCCCACCGACGCGTGCGGTCTGCAATACGAAGACGACGAAGCGGGTGGCCTGCTCGGCGCGGCTTTCCGCTCGGCCAGTGGCCTGCCAGTGATCAATGTGGCCGGATGCCCGACGCACCCGAGCTGGGTGATCGACACACTGATGGCGCTGGCCGCCGACAGCTTCGGCGCAGACGACCTCGACCCGCTCAACCGCCCGCGCTTCTACGCCGACCAGCTGGTGCACCACGGCTGCACGCGCAACGAGTACTACGAGTTCAAGGCGAGTGCAGAGAAGCCGTCCGACCTCGGCTGCATGATGGAACACATGGGTTGCAAGGGCACGCAGGTGCACGCCGACTGCAACACGCGGCTGTGGAACGGCGAAGGCTCGTGCACCCGCGGCGGCTATGCCTGCATCGCCTGTACCGAACCGGGCTTCCAGGAACCCGGCCACCCGTTCCACGAAACGCCCAAGCTCGCCGGCATTCCCATCGGCCTGCCCACCGACATGCCCAAGGCCTGGTTCGTGGCGCTGGCGTCGCTCTCCAAGAGCGCCACGCCGAAGCGCGTGAAGCACAACGCGGTGGCCGACCACCTCGTCGTCAAGCCGGCTGTGCGGAAGACACGCTTGAAATGACACGTCTGCTCGTTGGCCCCTTCAACCGCGTCGAAGGCGATCTGGAAGTCCAGCTCGACGTGCAGGGCGACCGCGTGGCCTCGGCGCAGGTCAACGCCACCATGTACCGCGGCTTCGAGCAGATCCTGCAGGGCAAGGCGCCGCACGATGCGCTGGTGTACGTGCCACGCATCTGTGGCATCTGCTCGGTGTCGCAGTCGGTGGCTTCGGCGCGCGCGCTGGCGCACCTGGGTGGCATCGCCATGCCGGCCAACGGGCAGCACGCGAGCAACGTGATCCTGGCGACCGAGAACCTGGCCGACCACCTCACGCACTTCTACCTGTTCTTCATGCCCGACTTTGCGCGCCCGGTGTACGCCGGCCACGGCTGGCATGCCGAGGCGGTGCGCCGTTTTGCGCCTAACCGCGGTGAGCAGGTGCGCGCGGCCACCGCGGCGCGCCAGCGCTGGTTCACTTTGCTGGGCACGCTGGGTGGCAAGTGGCCGCACACGCAGTCCATCGAACCCGGTGGCAGCACGCGCCCCATCGACGCCGCCGAGCGCGTGCGGCTGCTCTCGCGTGTGCGCGAGTTCCGCTCATTCCTGGAACGCCAGCTGTTTGCCGCGCCACTGGAAGCCATCAACAGCATCGACAGCGAAGACGCGCTGTGGACTTGGCACGCACAAGCTCCGCTGAGCGGCGACCTCCGTTTCTTCCTCACGCTGGTGCGGGAGCTGCAGTTGCACACGCTCGGCCCCGGGCCGGGTCGCTACCTGAGCTACGGCGCCTATGCCCAGCCCGATGGAGGCTGGGCTCTGCCCGGTGGCGTGTGGCGCGCCGATATGGCGCGGCTCGACGCGGTGGACGCCAGCGCCATCACCGAAGACGCCACACACGCGTGGCTGGCCGACGGCAGCGGCCCGTTGCACCCGCTGCAGGGCCAGACCCGGCCCGACCCCGACAAGGCGCGCGGCTACACCTGGAACAAGGCGCCGCGTCTTGGTGGCGAAGTGATCGAGACCGGTGCCATCGCGCGCCAGCTCGCCGCCGGCCACCCCCTAGTGCGCGATGCGGTGGTGCGCTGTGGCGGTAACGTCTATACCCGCGTGCTCGCGCGTGTTCTGGAGCTCGCGCGCGTGGTCCCCATGATGGAAGACTGGCTCGGCGCTCTGCGCCCGACAGAGCCTTTCTGCGTGCCGTCCGAGTTGCCCGACGAGGGCAGTGGCGTCGGCCTGTCGGAAGCCGCGCGCGGCAGCCTGGGGCACTGGGTGGTCCTGAGGAACGGGCGCATCGCCAACTACCAGATCGTGGCGCCCACCAGCTGGAACTTCTCGCCACGAGACGCCGCCGGCATACCGGGCGCACTCGAACAGGCGCTGGTGAACGCGCCGGTGCGCGAAGGCGAGAAGACACCGGTGGCTGTGCAGCACATCGTTCGCTCGTTCGACCCGTGCATGGTCTGCACCGTCCACTGACGATGAACAAGCCGCGCCCGCCCAGTCTGCCGCTTCCCACCGGCCCGATGGATGGTGTGGACGAATCCACCTGGATGGACGTCATCCAGAAGATGGACGAGGTCTACACCCGGCTGATCGACGATGAGGTCGAACTTGAGAAGAAGAACGCCGAGCTGGAGCAGTCGCAACAGTTCATCTTCAGCGTGCTCACCTCCATGTCCGACGTGCTGGTGGTCTGCGACGACAGCGGCGTGATCGAGCAGGCCAACGCCGCGCTCTGCGAGCTGACCGGGCGCCCCGAGGAGCAGCTGCGCGGCACGCCGCTCTACGGCCTGCTGGCCGACGCTCAGAGCCAGGAGCTGGCGCGTGCGGCGATGGAAAAGGCCGACGCACCGCGTGCAGGCGAGGGCATCGAACTCAACCTGCTGGACCGGCAAGGCCAGGCCGTCTCGGTGGATGCGAACTGCACACCGCGCATCGGCGAGCGGGGCCGTCGCGTCGGCACGGTGTGGGTGGGTCGTCCGACGGCCGAGCTCAAGCGCGCGTACCACGAGATGCGCGCCGCGCACGAGGCCTTGAAGCGCACGCAGCAGCAGCTGCTGCACTCCGAGAAGATGGCCTCGCTCGGCCAGCTGGTAGCTGGCGTGGCACACGAGCTCAACAACCCGATCAGCTTCGTGCTGGGCAACGTGCACGCGCTCAGCAAGTACAGCGACCGACTGCGCACCTACCTCGCTGCGATGCATGCTCACGAGCCGCCGGCCGTGCTGGATGAGATGCGACGCAAGCTGCGAATCGAGCACCTGCTGGCCGATCTGCCCTCGCTGATTGAGGGCACGCTGGAAGGCGCGCAGCGCACAGCCGACATCGTGCATGGCCTCAAACGCTTCTCGGCGATGGATTCAGAGGAGCGCAAACCGGTCAACCTGGTGGACGTGATCGAGCGCGCCGTGCACTGGGTGCAGAAGGGGCTTTCGACGCCCATCGATGTGCAATGGGCCGGCGGCGCACCCTGCACCGTGATGGGCAGCGCCGGCCAGTTGCAGCAGGTGATGATGAACCTGCTGCAGAACGGCTTTGACGCCGTGGGCCAGCACGCGGCACCGCGCATCTGGGTGAGCATCGACCAGGCCGATGGCATGGCACGCGTGGTGCTGCGCGACAACGGCCCGGGCATTCCGCCCGAGCACCTGCTGCGCATCTTCGATCCCTTCTTCACCACCAAACCGGTGGGCAAGGGCACGGGCCTGGGCCTGTCGATCAGCTACGGCATCGTGGAGCAGCACGGCGGACGGCTGAGCGCCCGCAACGCGGAATCCGATGCCGAGCGTGGCGGTGCCGAGTTTGTGCTGGAGCTGCCGCTGGCACCTCAGGCGTAGCTGTCGGCCATTGCGTCCAGCGGCACGGGTTTCATCTTTCCTGCCTGTCCCGCGCTGCCAAACGCTTCGAAGCGTTCTCGGCACACGCCGCGCGCGGCCTTCTTGGCGGCCAGCAGCGCCTTGCGCGGATCGAACTCGCTGCGTTCCTTCGCGAAGGTCTGGCGCATGGCGCCGGTCATGGCCAGGCGGATATCGGTGTCGATGTTCACCTTGCGCACGCCGTTCTGGATGCCACGCCGGATCTCTTCCACCGGCACGCCGTAGGTTTCCTTGATGTCGCCACCGTGCTCGCGGATGATGGCCAGCCACTCCTGCGGCACGCTGGAGCTGCCGTGCATCACCAAATGCGTGTTCGGCACCTTGGCGTGGATGGCTGCAATGCGGTCGATGGCGAGAATGTCGCCGGTGGGCTGGCGCGTGAACTTGTAGGCGCCGTGACTGGTGCCGATGGCGATCGCCAGTGCGTCCACGCCGGTGCGGCGCACGAAGTCCTCGGCCTGGTCGGGATCGGTCAGCATCATGTCGTGCGTAAGTTTGCCCACCGCGCCCACGCCGTCTTCTTCACCCGCCTCGCCGGTTTCCAGCGAACCCAGGCAACCGAGTTCACCCTCCACCGACACGCCCACGGCATGCGCCATGTCGCAGACGCGGCGTGTCACCGCGAGGTTGTAGTCGTAGGTGGCCGGCGTCTTGCCGTCCTCGCGCAGCGAGCCGTCCATCATCACGCTGGTGAAGCCGGAGCGGATCGACTGCATGCACACCGCCGGCGTGGCGCCGTGGTCCTGGTGCAGCACCACGGGCAGGTCGGGGTGGGCCTCCACCGCCGCCAGCACCATGTGGCGCAGGTAGGCCTCGCCCGCGTACTTGCGCGCGCCGGCCGAGGCCTGCAGGATCACCGGGCTGTCGGTCTCCTGCGCGGCTTCCATGATGGCGAGGATCTGTTCAAGGTTGTTGACGTTGAAGGCGGGCACGCCGTAGCCATGTTCGGCTGCGTGATCGAGCACCTGTCGGAGGGAAACGAGCGCCATGGGAATCTCCTGTGGATTGAAAAAGAAAAGGGGGCATCAGGACGAACGGCGTTCGAGGATTTCGAACGCCGGCAGCGTCTTGCCTTCGAGCACTTCGAGGAAAGCGCCGCCGCCGGTGGAGATGTAGCCCACGTCCTTCTCGATGCCGTACTTGGCAATCGCGGCCAGCGTGTCGCCACCACCGGCGATGCTGAAGGCGCTGCTGTCGGCAATAGCCTGCGCAATCGCCTTGGTGCCACCTTCGAACGCGGCGAACTCGAACACGCCCACCGGGCCGTTCCAGACGATGGTGCCGGCCTGCTTGAGCTGTGCCGCCAGCTTGGCCGCGGTCTCGGGGCCGATGTCCAGGATCAGGTCGTCGTCGGCCACGTCGGTGGCCTTCTTGACCGTGGCCGGCGCATCGGCACTGAAAGCCTTGGCGGTCATCACGTCGGTCGGGATCGGTACCTCGGCGCCACGCGCCTTCATCGCCTCGATTACCGCCTTGGCCTGGTCCACCAGGTCGGCTTCGGCCAGGCTCTTGCCGATCTTCAGGCCGGCGGCCAGCATGAAGGTGTTGGCGATGCCGCCACCGACGATCAGGTTGTCCACGTTGTTCGCCAGGCTCTTGAGGATGGTGAGCTTGGTGCTGACCTTGCTGCCGGCCACGATGGCGACCAGTGGGCGCTTCGGCGCGGCCAGCGCCTTGGCGATGGCGTCCATCTCGGCCGCCAGCAGCGGGCCGGCGGAGGCGATGGGCGCGGTCTCGGCGATGCCGTAGGTGGTGCCTTCGGCCCGGTGGGCGGTGCCGAAGGCGTCGTGCACGAAGATGTCGCACAGCGCGCCGAGTTTCTTCGCGAGTTCGGGGCTGTTCTTCTTCTCGCCCACGTTGAGGCGGCAGTTCTCCAGCAGCACGACCTCGCCGGGGGCGACCGAGAAGTCGCCGTCGATCCAGTTGGCCACGAGGCGCACCGGGCGGTCCATGAGCTCGCCCAGGCGTGCGGCCACGGGGGCGAGCGAGTCCTCGGGCTTGAACGCCCCTTCGGTGGGCCGGCCCAGGTGGCTCGTGACCATGACCGCCGCGCCGGCGTCCAGCGCCATCTGGATGGCCGGGATGCTAGCGCGGATGCGCGTGTCTTCCGTGATGCGGCCGCTGTCGTCCCAGCCGCCGCCGGGCCGCCCCAAGGCGGTTGCTCCCCCCTCGGGGGGGCAGCGAAGCATGGGGGGCGATAGAGGCACGTTGAGGTCGGCACGGATGAAGACCCGCTTGCCGCGCGCGAAGCCGGTTGCACACACATCGCTGAATCGCAGAGGCTTCATTTCGCGTAGCCCACGACGCGCACCATTTCCAGGCACTTGTTGGAGTAGCCCCACTCGTTGTCGTACCAGCTCACCACCTTGATGAAGGTCTTGTCCAGCGCGATGCCGGCTTCGGCGTCGAAGATCGAGGTGCGGGTATCGCCGCGGAAATCGGTGGCGACCACCTTGTCTTCCGTGTAGCCCAGCACGCCCTTGAGCGCGCCTTCGGACTGGGCCTTCATCTCGGCCTTGATCTCGTCGTAGCTGGCTTCGCTGTTGAGTTCCACCGTCAGGTCGACCACCGACACGTCGGAGGTCGGCACGCGGAAGGACATGCCCGTGAGCTTCTTGTTCAGCTCGGGGATCACCACGCCCACGGCCTTGGCCGCACCGGTGCTGGAAGGGATGATGTTTTCCAGGATGCCGCGACCGCCGCGCCAGTCCTTGTTGCTCGGGCCGTCCACCGTCTTCTGCGTGGCCGTGGCCGCGTGCACCGTGGTCATCAGACCGCGCTTGATGCCCCACTTGTCGTTGAGCACCTTGGCAATGGGCGCCAGGCAGTTGGTGGTGCAGCTGGCGTTGGAGATGATGGCCTCGCCCTTGTAGGTCTTGTCGTTCACGCCGAAGACGAACATCGGGGTGTCGTCCTTGCTCGGGGCCGACAGAATGACCTTCTTGGCGCCCGCGTCCAGGTGCTTCTGCGCGGTGACCTTGTCCAGGAACAGGCCGGTGGATTCGATGACGACCTCCGCACCAACGTCGGCCCACTTCAGGTTGGCCGGGTCGCGCTCCTGCGTCAGGCGGATCTTCTTGCCATTGACGATCAGGGTGTTGCCCTCGACCTTGACGTCGCCCTTGAAGCGGCCGTGCACGCTGTCGTACTGCAACATGTAAGCCAGGTACTCGGGCTCCAGCAGGTCGTTGATGGCCACGACTTCGATGTCCTGGAAGTTCTGGATGGCGCTGCGCAGCACGTTGCGGCCGATGCGGCCGAAGCCGTTGATGCCGATCTTGATGGGGGCTTTCTGTGTCATGGGGTGTTCGAGGGAAATTCAGTTCAACAGGACAGAGATGTCGGGAATGACGCGATCGGGTTGGTTGGCGGTGATGGGCTCACCCATGTTGTAGCCATAGGGCAGCGCCCACACGCGCACGCCGGCGTTGCGCGCGGTGGCCACGTCGATGGAGGAGTCGCCCACGAACAGCGCGCGTTCTGCGGCCGCGCCGAACTGCGTGAGGCAACTGTGGATGCCAGCGGGGTCGGGCTTCTTGGTGGGCAGGGTGTCGCCGCTGATCACGCGGTCGAACAGCGGTGCGAGGCGGTGTGCATCGAGCACGGTGGCGGTGTAGCGGCTTTCCTTGTTGGTCACGACGGCGAGCTTGACGCCGCGCTCGCGCAGGGCCAACAGGGTGTCGCGCACCTGGGGGTAGAGCTGGCTGCGCGTGCCGCAACGGCGTTGGTAGTGGCGATCGAATTCGGCAGCGATCAAGCTCAGTGAGCTGCTGGACCGGATCACCTCGGCGGTGGTGTCGCTGGCCGATGCCAGTGCCTGGATCAGCAGCTCGCGCGTGCCGTGGCCGATCCAGCGCTCCACCTGCACCTGCGAGACCGCTGGCAGCTCGAAGCGCACCAGCGTGTCGTTGACGGCGTCGCCAATCTCGCCGGCGGTGGCGACCAGGGTGCCGTCGAGGTCGAACATTGCCAAGTCGAAAGCCTGGACGTTCGCGCTCATGCCGTCACCGCTTCGATGCCGGCGCGCACACGCGGGCGTGGGTGCACCAGTGCGCGCACCTCGTCGGCCACGCGCGCGGCGGTGATGCCGAAGTGTGCGTACAGGTCTTTCGCGGGTGCCGATTCGCCGAAGCTGGCCATGCCCACCACGCGCCCGGTGCGGCCGACGTACTTGCGCCAGAAATCGGGGTGCGCGGCCTCCACCGCGATAGCGGGCAGCGCGGGCGGCAGCACCGCGTCCTGCCAGGCGGCGTCCTGCCGGTCGAACAGGTTGGTGCAGGGCATGGAGACCACGCGTGTGGCGATGCCTTCGGCCGCGAGCGCGGTCTGTGCCTGCATGGCGAGCGCCGTTTCGGAACCGGTGGCGACGATCACCGCCTGAGCACCGTCCATGTCCGAGAGCACGTAGCCCCCGCGCCGGATGTCCGCTGCGCGCGACGCATCGCCCAGCTGCGGCAGGTTCTGACGCGAGAGCGCGAGCGCGGTGGGACCGTCGCGCCGCAGCAGCGCATGGGACCAGGCCACGGCCGTTTCCAGCGCATCGGCGGGCCGCCACACGTCCAACCCCGGGATGATGCGCAAGCTGGGCACATGCTCCACCGGCTGATGGGTCGGACCGTCTTCGCCCAGGCCGATGCTGTCGTGCGTGAACACATGCACCACCTGCAGCTTCATCAGCGCGGCCATGCGCACCGCGTTGCGGCTGTAGTCGCTGAACGCGAGGAAGGTGCCGCCGTAGGGAATGAAACCACCGTGCAGTGCCATGCCGTTCATGATGGCGGCCATGCCGAACTCGCGCACGCCGTAGCTCAGGTGGTTGCCACCACTGAAGCGGCCAGCCTTGTTTGGCCCGGCGGTGACGCAGCCCTTGAAGTTGGTGAGGTTGGAGCTGGTGAGGTCGGCGCTGCCGCCGAAGATTTCAGACAGCTTCGGTGCCATGGCATCGAGCGCGAGCTGGCTGGCCTTGCGGGTGGCCACCGCATCGGTGCACTGGCCGAGCGCCGCCACCAGCGCGGGAATTTCGTTCACGAAGGCCTCGGGCAGGTCGCCGGCCATGCGGCGTTCGAACTCGGCGGCTTCGACCGGGAAGGCCTGGCGGTAGGCGGCGAGACGCGCCAGCCATTGCGTTTCCAGCGCACACCCGCGCTCGGTGGCGTTCCATGCGGCAGCGATGTCGGCCGGAATCTCGAAGGGCGCGGTGCTCCAGCCCAGCGCCTCGCGCGTGGCCTGAACCTCGGCGGCGCCCAGGGCGGCGCCGTGCACGTCGTGGCTGCCCTGCTTGTTGGGCGCGCCCTTGCCGATCACGGTCTTGCAGCAGATCAGCGTGGGCTTTCCCTCGGCCTGCGCGGCCGCGCTGCGTGCGCGCTGCAGCGCGGCGTGGATCAGGCTGGGGTCGTGACCGTCCACTGTGACCACGTGCCAGCCGTAGGCAGCGAAGCGGCGCGGTGTGTCGTCGGTGAACCAGCCCTGCACATGGCCATCGATGGAAATTCCGTTGTCGTCGTACAGCGCGATCAACTTGGACAGGCGGAGCGTTCCTGCGAGCGAACACACCTCGTGGCTAATGCCTTCCATGAGACAGCCGTCACCCAGGAACACGTAGGTGTGGTGGTCCACGATGTCGTGGCCGGGGCGGTTGAACTGGTGCGCGAGCAGCTTCTCGGCCAGCGCCATGCCGACCGCGTTGGCCAGGCCCTGGCCCAGCGGTCCGGTGGTCGTTTCCACACCCGGTGTCACGCCCACTTCAGGGTGGCCGGCGGTCTTGCTGTGCAGGCGGCGGAACTGGCGCAGGTCGTCCATCGACAGGTCGTAGCCCGTGAGGTGCAGCAGCGCGTACAGCAGCATGGAACCGTGGCCGTTGGAGAGCACGAAGCGGTCTCGGTCGTGCCAGGCGGGGTTGGCGGGGTTGTGGCGCAGGTGGCGGTTCCACAGCACCTCGGCGATGTCGGCCATGCCCATGGGTGCGCCCGGGTGGCCCGAGTTCGCGGCCTCTACCGCGTCCACCGCCAGCATGCGGATGGCGTTCGCCATGCGGCGCGCAAGATCGAGATTGGGTTGTTGGCGGGCGGTGCTCATGCGAAGGCCCTCTGCTTGCGCTCCATCATCCGCCAGATGAAGGGCGTAAAAATGAGCTGCATCGCCAGCTCCATCTTGCCGCCGGGCACCACGATGGTGTTGGCGCGCGACATGAACGAGTCGTGCACCATGCTCAGCAGGTACTGGAAATCGATGCCCTTGGGTTTGGCGAAGCGGATCACGACGAAGCTTTCGTCCGGCGCGGGAATCTCGCGCGCAATGAAGGGGTTGGACGTGTCCACGCACGGTACGCGCTGGAAGTTGACGTGCGTGTGCGCGAACTGCGGGCAGATGTAGTTCACGTAGTCGGGCATGCGGCGCAGGATGGTGTCGGTCACCGCCTCGGTGCTGTAGCCGCGCTTGGACTTGTCGCGCCAGAGCTTCTGGATCCACTCCAGGTTGATCACCGGCACGACGCCGATGAGCAGGTCGGGGTGTTGGGCGATGTTCACGTCGGGCGTGATCACTGCGCCGTGCAGACCTTCGTAGAACAGCAGGTCTGTGCCGGTAGGCAGTTCTTCCCATGGGGTGAAGGTGCCCGGCTCCTGCCGGTAGGGGGCGGCCTCGTCGGGATCGTGCAGGTACTTGCGCGACATGCCGGTGCCGCTGCGGCCATAGGCGGCGAACAGCGCTTCGAGTTCGGGGAAGAGGTTGTTCTCCGGGCCGAAGTGGCTGAAGTGGCCGTTGCCGGCGCGCTCGGCCTCTGCCTGGCGCTGCTTCATCTCCTTGCGGTCGTGGCGGTGGAAGCTGTCGCCTTCGATGATGGCGGCGCTGACGCCTTCGCGGCGGAAGATGTTCTCGAAGGTGCGGGTGACCGAAGTGGTTCCCGCGCCCGACGAGCCGGTGATGGCGATGATGGGGTGGCGCTCAGACATGGTGACGTCCCGTGAAGTTGAAGAATCGGTGCGAATGCAAGCGTGGAGGCCGACCGCTCAGACGCGGAACAGGCTGCGTTCGTGGAACAGGGGGTTGTCCAGGTCTTTGCGGACGGGTTCGGCGTGGTAGCGCTCGATGCGCTCCACCTCGTCCTTCGAACCGAACACCAGGCCGATGCGCTGGTGCAGGCCCTCGGGCTGCACACCGAGCATGGGAACGCGCCCGGTGCTGGCGCGCCCGCCGGCCTGTTCCATGATGAAACCGATGGGGTTGGCCTCGTACAACAGGCGCAGGCGGCCGGGCTTCGATGCGTCCTTCGTGTCGCGCGGGTAGAGGAACACGCCGCCGCGCATGAGAATGCGATGCGCCTCGGCCACCATGCTGGCGATCCAGCGCATGTTGAAGTCCTTGGCGCGCGGGCCGGTCTTGCCGGCCAGGCATTCGTCCACGTACCGCTTCACCGGCGCTTCCCAGAAGCGGCTGTTGGACGCGTTGATCGCGAATTCCTGCGTGTCGGCGGGTACGGTGAGATCGGGATGGGTGAGGATGAATTCGCCCAGGTTGGGGTCGAGCGTGAAGCCGGCCACGCCATTGCCCACCGTGATCACCAGCATGGTGGTGGGGCCGTAGAGTGCGTAGCCGGCGGCCACCTGCTGCGTGCCGGGTTGCAGGAAGTCGGACTCGGTCACCTCGCGGTCTTCGGCTGCCGGCGCGCGCAGCACCGAGAAGATGCTGCCCACCGACACATTCACGTCGATGTTGCTGGAGCCGTCGAGCGGGTCGAACACCAGGAGGTACTTGCCGCGCGGGTAGGTCCGGGGAATCTGGTACGGCGCGTCCATCTCTTCCGACGCCATACCCGCTAGGTGGCCGCCCCATTCGGTGATGCGCAAAAAGTACTCGTTGCTCAGCACGTCCAGCTTCTTCTGTGTTTCACCCTGCACGTTGACCGAGCCCCCGGTCTCGGCCGCGTGGTTGCCCAGCACGTCGCCCAGCGCGCCGAATGCCACCGCGCGCGCGATGGCCTTGCAGGCCATGGCCACGTCAAGAATGAGCGCGTTGAAGTCGCCGCTGGCTTGGGGGAAGCGGCGGCGTTCTTCGATCAGGTACTGGGTGAGGGTCTTGCGGCCGGTCAATGGCATGGTGTGCTCCGCGTGGGGTTGCTGGAATGACGATCGGTTGAATCTGCGGCTTTGCGCAGCGCGCCCATGACGCCGTAGTAGCCGCCGCCCGCGTCGGGCGCGCCGAAGACCGCGCTGCCGGCCACGCAGATGTCGGCGCCGGCCTGCACGATCTGGCCGATGTTGTCCAGCTTCACGCCACCGTCCACCTCCAGCCAGATGGGCTGGCCACCGGCGGTGGTGTGCGCGTCGATGCGGCGGCGCGCCTCGCGCAGCTTGTGCAGCGTGGCAGGTATGAACGCCTGGCCGCCGAAGCCCGGGTTCACGCTCATGAGCAGCACCATGTCCAGCTTGTCCATCACGTGGTCCATCCAGGCCAGCGGCGTGGCGGGATTGAACACCAGCCCTGCCTTGCAGCCGTGCGAGCGGATCAGTTGCAGCGTGCGGTCCACGTGGCGCGAGGCATCGGGGTGGAAGGTGATGCAGCTCGCACCCGCCTTGGCGAACAGCGGCACCAGCGCGTCCACGGGCTCCACCATCAGGTGCACGTCGATCGGAATCTGCACATGCGGGCGGATCGCCTCGCACACCAGCGGGCCGATGGTGAGGTTGGGCACGTAGTGGTTGTCCATCACGTCGAAGTGCACGAAGTCCGCGCCCGCCGCTTCGATGGCGCGCACTTCTTCGCCCAGGCGGGCGAAGTCGGCTGACAGGATGGAGGGTGCCAGCCGAACGGGGGAGGGTGGCAGGAGGGGCGGGTTCGCTCGGGACATCGTGGGGCGACTCTGTTGTGTGGGGGAAATGGACGCGACCGATCAGGCCGACTCGAACAGGGTGCTGCCGGCGTGCCAGCGGCGCAGGGCGTCCACCGTGACCCAGCGCTGGTCCATGCCAGCGACACCCTGGGGCAAGGGTTGTGCGAGATCGCCCAGGTGCGGCAACACCAGCAGGGCGTCGTCAAAACGCTGGCCGGTGGTGTGCACGGTGGGTGTGACCAGGGTCTGAATGCTGGCGGCGGTGGCCGCGCGCAGGCCGTTGGCCGAGTCCTCGAAGGCCAGGCAGGCCTGCGCCGGCAGGCCCAGGGTGGACAAGACCTGCTGGTACACCAGCGGGTCGGGCTTCTTGCGTGCGGCGGTGGCCGCATCACCGATGGCCGCGAAGTGGCGCCGCCAATCCGGCCCGAGCGGGGTGCGCAGCAAGGCATCGATGTTGGCTGGTGTGGTGGTGGTGGCGATGGCCAGGCGAAGGCCGGCAGCGAGCGCCTCGCGCATGAGGCGCAACACGCCTGGGCGCAGCGGCAGCTGGCCGCCGCTCACGCGGCTTTCGTAGAGGCGCGTCTTGATGGCATGCACGCGGTCGATGGTGGTTCGCGCCGCGGCGCCGCTGGCGATCTCGGGTTCGACCATGTGCCAGTGGTGTGCGATGCGTTCCTTGCCGCCAGAGACCTGCAACAGGCGGATGTAGGTGGTCTCGTCCCAATGCCAGTCCAGGCGCACTTCGGCAAAGGCGTCGTTGAAGGCGGTGCGGTGGGCTTCTTCGGTGTCGGCCAGGGTGCCGTCGACGTCGAAGATGAGGGCCTCAAGCATGGGTTGCTCCTTCGGCGCCGAAGAGGCGGCTGCCAAGGATGTCGCTCGCCTGCAGCGTGGTGAGTTCTTCCGCGCTGAGCTCGTGGTCAGGCTGCGAAAACAGACGGCTGGCCTGTCTCAGGCGTGCACGGTCGAGCGCGTTGCGCACGCTGCGCGCATTGGCGAAATGGGGTTGCTCCAGCCGCAGGCCGAGGTAACGTCCGAAGGCCTCGGCGGCTTCCGGGCTGAAGCGGTGATTCTGCTCGGCGAGCATCCTGCGCGAGATCTGCATCAGCTCGCCGGCGCTGTAGTCGGGAAAGGTGAGGTGGTGCGCAATGCGCGAGCGCATGCCGGGGTTGGACTGAAAGAAGGTGTTCATCCTGTCCTCGTAGCCGGCCAGGATCACCACGAGGTCGTCGCGGTGGTTCTCCATCACCTGCAGCAGGATCTCGATCGCCTCCTGCCCGTAGTCGCGTTCGTTCTCGGGGCGGTAGAGGTAGTACGCCTCGTCGATGAAGAGCACGCCGCCCATGGCCTTCTTCAAAACCTCGCGCGTCTTCGGCGCGGTGTGGCCGATGTACTGGCCCACCAGATCGTCGCGCGTCACGGCCACCATGTGGCCCTTGCGCACATAGCCCAGCCGGTGAAGGATCTGCGCCATGCGCAGTGCCACCGTGGTTTTGCCGGTGCCGGGGTTGCCCGAGAAGCACATGTGCAGGCTGGGCGGCTGCGAAGGCAGACCCAGGCCGGTGCGGAGTTTGTCAATGACCAGCAGCGCCGCGATGTCGCGCACCCGGGCCTTTACTGGCGCCAGGCCCACAAGCTCATCGTCCAGTTCCTGCAGCACGGCCTCCACCTGCGTGCTGGCCAGCACCGCGCCCACCGAGCGCGGTGCCTTTGCCGGGGTGTGGGCCGGTGCCGGGCCCTCCACCGATGCGGCCGCGGTGGTCACGGCGGCATCGAGTGGTGGCGGCGTGCTGCCAGGAATGAGGTACGACATGGCGGCCCGTGCTTTCAGGTTGCGTCTTGGTAACGCTCGCCTTCAGGGCGCACCGCGCCGTAGCCGCGCGTGGTGTAGCGCAGGCTGCGGCCGTTCACTTCCTGTCGCTCCAGCATGAAGCCGGGTTCGGTGGGGGGTCGGTTGACGATGAAACTCATCACGATGGTCTCGACGTTGCGCGTCGAGTCGAAGGCCATCATGCGGATGTAGTGGCGCGGGAATGCTTTGCGGCAAGCCTGCACTTCCTGCAGCACGCCGGCAGCGTCCTGCAGGTCGAACATCGGGTGGCCGTACATGGCCCAGTAGGTGTTGCGCGGATGCGGGTCGTCGGTGTATTCCACGCTCCAGGCGTAGCCACGCTTGAGGCCGTACTCGATCTGCGCGGTGATCTCCGCGTCGGTGAGCTCGGGCAGGAAACTGAACTGGCCTTGTGTGAGGCGGCCGGTGGGGTTGGTCATCATGGTGTGCGGTCCTCTGTGTTGGAGCGGGTCAGGCCATCGCGGGCGTAGCCACGTAGTCACTGGAATCGGTGCTCTGGTAGTTGAAGCTGATCTCGCCCCAGGTATCGAGCGCGGCCTTGAGCGGGCTGCAGTGCTGCGCGGCCTGCTTCAGGATGGTCGGGCCTTCCTCCAGCAGGTTGCGGCCCTCGTTGCGCGCTTTCACCATGCATTCCAGCGCGACGCGGTTGGCCACCGCGCCGGCCTGGATGCCCATGGGGTGGCCGATGGTGCCGCCGCCAAACTGCAGCACCACGTCGTCGCCGAAGAGGTCGATCAGCTGGTGCATCTGGCCGGCGTGGATGCCGCCCGAAGCCACGGGCATGACCTTCTTCAGGTCGGCCCAGTCCTGGTCGAAATAGAGGCCACGTGGCAGATCGGTCTTGGTGTAGCTGTCGCGACAGACGTTGTAGTAGCCCTGCACCGTGAGCGGGTCGCCTTCGAGCTTGCCGACCGCGGTGCCGGTGTGCAGGTGGTCGCAGCCCGCCAGGCGCAGCCACTTGGCGATCACGCGGAAACTCACGCCGTGGTTCTTCTGCCGCGTGTAGGTGCCATGGCCCGCACGGTGCATGTGCATAATCATGTCGTGCTTGCGGCACCAGTTCGCCATGCTCTGGATGGCGGTGTAGCCAATGACCAGATCCACCATCACGATGACCGAGCCCAGTTCTTTCGCGAACTCGGCGCGCTCGTACATGTCTTCCATCGTGGCGGCGGTTACGTTCAGGTAGCTGCCTTTCACTTCACCGGTCTCGGCGCTGGCCTTGTTCACCGCGTCCATCACGAAGAGGAAGCGGTCGCGCCAATGCATGAAAGGCTGCGAGTTGATGTTCTCGTCGTCCTTCATGAAATCGAGCCCGCCCTTGAGGCCTTCGTACACCACGCGGCCGTAGTTGCGGCCCGAGAGGCCCAGCTTGGGCTTGGTGGTGGCGCCCAGCAGCGGGCGGCCGAACTTGTCCAGCCGTTCGCGCTCGACCACCAGGCCGGTCGGCGGGCCTTTGAAGGTTTTCACGTAAGCCACCGGGATGCGGATGTCTTCCAGGCGGGCGGCCTTCAGCGGCTTGAAGCTGAACACGTTGCCAATCAGGCTCGCCGTCATGTTGGCGATGGAGCCTTCTTCGAACAGGATCAGGTCGTAGGCCACCCAGGCAAAGTACTCGCCCGGGCGGTTGGGCACCGGCTGCACCTTGTAGGCCTTGGCGCGGTAGCTGTCGCAGGCGGTCAGTCGGTCGGTCCACACCACCGTCCAGGTGGCGGTGCTCGATTCGCCGGCCACAGCGGCGGCGGCTTCTTCGGGGTCCACCCCGTCCTGCGGGGTGATGCGGAACAGGCACAACGTGTCCGTGTCCTTGGGCACGTAATCGGGCATCCAGTAGCCCATTTGCTTGTACTTGAGCACGCCTGCGCTGTAGCGCTTTTTGGCGTCCTTGATCTCGGTGGAACCTACGGGGGCGTTGCTCATGTGTTGCTCCAAAAAGTGAGGTTTGTCTGGGGTGGAGCGGACTTTAAATTTGGGTGTAAATAAAGTAAATTCACGATTTCTTGAATTTCGATTAAGGTTTTACTTAATGAAGAACGCCACCTTCCGGCAATTGCGCGTGTTCAGCGAGGTGGCGCGCCACCTCAGCTTTGCGCGGGCGGCGCAGGTGCTGCACCTCACCCCGCCGGCGGTGACGATGCAGATCAAGGAGCTGGAAGGGCACGTGGGCATGCCCCTGTTCGAGCGCAACGGCCGCAAGGTGGCGCTGACCACCGTGGGCGAGTACATGCTGGTTTATGCGCGCAAGATGCTGGCCACGCTCAAGGATGCAGAAGACGCCGCGGCCCGACTACAGAAACTGGAGACCGGCACTCTGGTGATCGGCATGGTGAGCACGGCGAAATACTTTCTGCCGCATCTCTTGGCTGAGTTCCGGCGCGAGCACGGCAACATCGACCTGCGTCTGGCAGTGAGCAACCGCGAACAACTGGTGAAGATGCTGCACGCCAACGAGGTGGACATCGCCATCATGGGCCGCCCGCCCAAGGAACTGGCCACGCGCGCCGAGCCGTTTGCTGCGCACCCGCACGTGTTCGTGGCACCGGTCGATCACCCGCTGGCGCTGGCGGCCCAGATGCCCGCAGCTCTGCTCAAGGAATACGACTTCATCGTGCGTGAGCAGGGTTCCGGCACACGCGCCGCGCTGGAGAAGTTTTTGCTCAGCGAGCACGTCGAGTTGCGCGTGATCATGGAAATGGCCAGCAACGAGACCATCAAACAGGCCGTGATGGCCGGCATGGGTCTGAGCTTCTTGTCGCTGCATACCGTGGGGCTGGAGCTGAACAGCCGGCTGCTGACGGTGCTGGACGTGGAAGGTGCTCCGGTGGTGCGCGCCTGGAACGTAGTGCACACCTTGTCCAAGCTGCTGTCTCCAGCTGCCGAGGCCTTTCGCTACTTCGTGTTGGAGCGGGGTGAGAGCTACCTGGCAGAGAACTTCCCTGCATCGTTCTCTGGGATGAATGCGGGCTGAAACGTCGTCGACCGCACTGCAGAACAGATAGAGCTCCCAAGCCGTGATCAGGTCATCGGTGATTCGCCGAACGCTGCAGTCGCGTCATCACCGAGTTCCAGATCCCGGCCGGCAAGGTGTACCTGTCGCCCATCATCGACTGCTTCGATGGCTTGGTCGTCAGCTGGACCATCGGGACGCGCCCTGACGCTGAACTCGTCAACACGATGCTCGATGCAGCCATTGAAACGGTGGTCGATACCAACGACCGGCCAGTCGTCCATTCTGATCGTGGAGCCCACTATCGTTGGCCTGGCTGGCTATCGAGGATCGGGGGAGCGAACCTGATTCGCTCGATGTCGCGCAAGGGGTGCTCACCGGACAACGCTGCATGCGAGGGATTCTTCGGCCGACTGAAAACGGAACTGTTCTATCCCAGGAATTGGCAGGCCACGACCATTGAGCAATTCATTGACGCTGTGGACTCCTACATCCGCTGGTACAACGAGAAGCGCATCAAGATCTCCCTTGGCTCTCTCAGTCCCATCGAATACCGGGAGAGCCTTGGACTCACGGCATAAAACCAGTCCAAGTAAACGTCCGCACCCCCAGGGCTGATCTCTCCGAGGTAGGACCCGTATCGACGCTTTTTGCGCGCGGTAACACTCAAGCCCTCCTGCTTCATCAGGCGCTGCACGACTTTTTCAGACAGGTGCAACTGGCGTCTGCCCAGCGCCGCACGCATGCGCCGGTAACCATAGCTGCGGTGGTTGCTCTGAAACACATCGGCAGCGGCAACGCGGGCGTCAGCGTATTTGTCAGGCCTTCGCTGGCGGGCGCAGTGGTAGAAGTAGGAACTGCGAGCTAGGTCAAGTTCGCCGAGCAGCTCTGTGAGCGAGTAGATAGGCTTCAGGGCGTCAACCAGCAGGGTCTTCTCCCGCTTGCTCAGGAGCTGAGGGTTGACGCCCAGGCCTTTTTTTAACAGTTCATTGGCCTTCTTCAAGATGTCATGTTCGAGCTGAAGACGGTGAATGCTCTGTTGAAGCGACTCGACTTGGCGCTGCAGTTCGGCAGCATCAGGCACTGGCGGTGAATTGTTTTGACGTTTCATGGATGCGGGTACCTCGCGCCCGAGCAACTGGTTTTTCCAGTTGTACAGCGTAGGCCGACACACCGCCAGCTTCTGGGCGATTTCTTGTGCGCTGGTCTTTCGGGTGCAAAGCTCAATCACCGCCGCACTTTTAAGCGCGTCGGGGTGCAGGATGTTCGGTGCGCGGCCCACCATACGGTAGCGAACCTCGGGGTGCAGCTCATCAATCCACTCGGTCAGTAACGCCCGACCGGGATATCCCAATGCCCGCATGGTCGAGGCAATGCACCGATCGTGATCAAGGTAGTGCTTCACCGCCGCATGCTTCTGCTGATCGGAGTATTTCTGTCCTGATCGCGAATACCCGACTCGCAGGTTCTGGCTCCGCTCGTACTCCCGGTACCAGCCAATGAGCGAGTTCTTGGTCGGATACCCCAACTGGCAGATGGTGGCCCTGAGGCGCTTGCCAAGCTTGATGTAGAGCTCAACCGCCCGAATTCGGTCTTCGTACGAATACATGAACTACCTCCTGGTAGTCCAAGTTTTCGTCCGCACCCCCCTCGGGTCAGAGATCAGTGGAATTCAACAATCAGGCATCAGAGGGTCCTTTTATTGCTGTTGCGGCACAGACGAAAGGCTGCTTGCTGCGCCTTCAGAGCTTGGGTGTCGCACCCACACCCACCCGGGTCCGCTTTGCTTCCGCCTCCAAGCCCGATACCCATGCGTTGGTGGCCTTCAGGGTGTCCAGCCACGGGCCGGTGTCGGTCATCTCCACAGTGAAGCTGCGCACCGGATCGGTGGCGGTGACGAACTGAGCGATGGCGCCGCATTGCGACAGGTCGGCTGGAGCGAAGCCCATCTTCTGGCGTTGTGCGAACTGCTGCAGAACGTCGAGCACGGGCGATGCGGGTGTGAACACCGCGACCTGCTTCGCGCTAGTGCGCCAGCACTGGGGCTTGCCGGGTTCGATCCAGATCAGCCGCGTCTCGGGCTTGAGCCGCTCACGTGGTCGGTTCACGGCGGGCGGGCCGTACTTCTGCAACGTGGCCTGCACCATCTGGTCGTGTGTGGGTGGGTTGGGCAAGGAAGCCACGCGGCGCACGCCCACCAGACGTGCCGGCTGGGGCGGCTGGGAGAACAGCAGGGTGATGTTCTCTGTTCCCTGCATGGATGCCGCCACGATTTCGGCCAACGCGGGCGCGGTCTGGTGCTGCTTCACGCCATCGGAATAGGTGTAGCTCACGGTCTTCGTGTTGAGCCGCAATTGTGGGTCGTGTGCCTTGAGGGCATCGCGGGCCTGTTGCTCGGTCATGCCAAGCCGCAGGCCGACGATGTCAAAGCTGCCCGGCGCTGCAAGCACCGGTGCCAGGGTGGCACCCAGCAACAAAGCCATCAGGCTGGCACGGGGTGGAGCGAAGGGCCTGCGCATGACGAGATTCCTTTCGGTGGATTCAGGCGCAGGATAGCCACGACGCGGCAGATGCGCCTCTGCCAAATGGAAGAGGGGGGCGGTCGGGAAAGGGCGCGCTTCAGCCGCGCTCGGGGTGGGCTGTCTCGCCCAGCATCGCCACGCTGCGCATGATCAGGGCACCGAGCTCGTTCTGCCGGTGGGTGCCGGTTTTGGTCAGCACCTGGCGCAGGTGCGAACGCACCGTGCCTACGCCGATGGCCATGCGCCGCGCGATCTGTTCGGGCGCCTGCCCTTCGGCGATCGCTGCGGCAACCCTGGCTTCCGTCGCCGTGAGGCCAAACAACTGACAGAGCAGATCGGGTGACGGGACCTGGTGCTCAGGGTCGCGCAACAGCACCAGGACCGCAGCGTCGGGCAGCGACACACCACGCAGCGGCGAGACCAACGCGGTGATGGGCTGGCGACCCGCTCTTTCAAACAGCAAAGAACCGCCGACGGCACATGCGGCTTGTTGCACTAGCAAGCGCCAGCGAACCCCCAAATGCGGATCCACTGCAACCACTCTGCCAGCGCTCGGGGCCAGACTTGAACTCTCGCGCAGCAAGCTCTCGCCCTGGGCGTTGGCATGCAGAAGTCGCCCCTCCGCATCGAGCACCAGAGTTGGCGTCTGAAGGCGGTCGAACGCGGCGGCCTGAGCGTCTGCGACAAGCCTTGAGGGCGCCAGGTGGCTGCGGATGCGCATGGCTCGCTGGAGATGTGGCAACAGCTTGGCCAAGCGGTGCCGTTCCCTTGTACCGAATGAGCCACCTGCGCGGGGGCGGTGGATGCCCAACACGCCACTGAGGCCATTGGCAACGGGGAAGACCGAGCCGATCATGTGGTACACGCCAAGGCGGCGGTTCCAGTCCTGGTAGTAGCCACTGCGCTCGAATTCCGCATCGGGTAGCAACTGCTGGCTGGTGACGATGCCCGAGGTGTTAAGCGCCAACGTGCGCTCCACCCACAGGTCGTTGCGGTGCCAGTGATCGGCCCACGCATCGTCTTTGGAATCGGTATGGAGGTTGTCGGTCAATTCCAGG
This sequence comes from Acidovorax sp. JHL-9, assembly GCF_000426205.1. NCBI lineage: Bacteria > Pseudomonadati > Pseudomonadota > Betaproteobacteria > Burkholderiales > Comamonadaceae > Acidovorax > Acidovorax sp. JHL-9. Next base: position 6,687 of record NZ_AUEX01000021.1, on the reverse strand, counting down.
AGATGCACGCCGCTGTTGCCATGGAGCTTGAAGACGGCGCTGTCAGCGTCGAAGGTGGCGGCCAGCGCCGGTGCCACACCGTCCCATGCCCGTGCGTCCACCGCTGCGTCGTACAGCCACTCGATCAGGACATCGAGCGAGGAGGGTGAACTCGAAGCGCGGGACATGGCCGTTTTATACATCGGTGAGCGTCTGTCCCATGGGCGGTATGGACAGAGGGCATCCGCTCGCATCGCGGCGGGCTCCTTCGGCAAACCGCTCAAGCTGTATCCTCCGTCAGGAAAATGAACACAGCTGATCGCAACATGGGAATTCCACACCCTGCAGAGGAGCCTGAGGCCAGTTCCTTCGAGGGCTATTTTCGCGATCCCGGATTCGCAGCGGAGTCACCTCTGGCCTGGGCGCTGGGGCAGCGTGTGGATGCGATCGATGCGTTGCGGGGGCTGCTTTCCGGCGGTCAGGCCACTGCCCGTCTGCGTCTTTGGGTATTCTTGGAACTGGCTGCCCAGCCGCATGCCCGGTTGCAGCGCGAAGACCTCAACCAGTTGTTCCACGGCCTAAAACCTGAGGCTTTGGACATGGCGCTCAAGCGCTTGCGAGATCTGGGCCTGTTGATCTGGGAGGCCACGGCGCAGGACTACCACCTCTCACCTGCTGCCCTCCAGGTACAAGCCTTGCTGGCTCCACTGGCCCGCACAGCAAGCGAAGATGATGACATGGCGTCTTTGTTGGCGCAGGTGGCAGGTGCCCAGGCATTGGGGCTCTCAGACGCCGGTCAGATACGGCACCTGCACGCGCAGCTGGCCCGCCTGTATGACGACTTTGCCGATGCCATTGCGAGTGGATCCGAAGCGCGTTTGCGTGAGGCGCAGCCCCGTTTTGAGCGGGCTTTGAAACTGGTCGAGCGAGCAGGGGAGGCGCTCACGGCCCTGATCCGCAGCGAGCACGATGATCCTCGCCTGGAGCGAGAAGCGCGAGCACTGGGTTTCGGGCAGGCGAAGCTGCTCGCCATGGCCAGCCAGTTCACCCGTGCCTTGCAGCAGGCCGACCGTCAACGCGTGACGCTGGGCTCCACCGGCGTCACCAGTTCGGACGTGCGCCAGTGGCTGCAGGCTCACCCGGCCTTGCACGGACTGTTGGGAGATGCGTTGTCGATTGGTGTGCGTCCTGTGTTCGTCAGCGGACACGATTTGCTCGATGTCGCCGAGGCCGAACTTGATCGAGACCGCCCGGATCCACATCGGTCACAAGGTTTGCCGCCACCCTCCCAGGCTGGGGTGGGTGAGATGGAGGTGCTCGGCATGCCCGTGGAACTGGCGGACCTGATTGCCCAAATAGGCGTATGGACGGGCGCGAGCGTGGGTCGCGTGCCCGAGGCGCACCCCGTAGCGGACGCTGTGCTCGGTGGCCGCTTTGCCCAGGCGGCTTACCGCATGCAACTGCTGCCTCTGCTGGGTGATGCGCAGGCTCGCACCCTCCGGGGCCGGACTGGCGAACTAGCGCGTCTGCCATGGAGTGTGGAGCTGCAGCCAGTGGTGCAACGCGTGGATGACGAACAGGTGGCCGCCATCAGCGTTGGCCAGCTTCAACCCGATATCGAAAGCGACTCTGATGATTGAAGCCCCCGACGAAGCCGCCTTGCTGGCGGCGGAACTGTTGGCGCGCCGCTGGCTGCCGCGACAACACCCCCGCGTGCGCCGTGCACTGATTGACGCCGACCTCTGGCAATCGGTTCAAGATCGGTTGGCTCATATCGGACTGCGCCTGATCGACAACATCCATGCCGACCATGTCAGCGTGGCCTTGCTGCGCGGGGTGGAGTCCGCCGTGTTCGGCGAGGTAGGCCTCGATGCCAACAACAACGTGGATTTGCCTCGAGACGCGGTTTCCTTGCTGGTGGTTCTGTGGTCCCTCATCATCCTGCCCAAGCGCGAGCGCCAGGCCGCGCGGGCTGCTTCAGCCGAGGGTGATTCGCAGGACGAGATGTTTCGCACCGAGCGACCCATGCCCACTGCTGCGACCGTGAGTCCGTTGGTGTCCTACAAAGCCTTGTTGGCCGATTTCGGAACCCAGTTGGGTCGCAAGACACGCTTGGATGGCAATCTCAAGCGGCTGGAGACGCACGGATTCATCGCTCGACGTGGCGATGACATCGCCGAAGGTCCGTTGCTGGATTTGCTGCTGGACTACGACGCGCTTGCGCCCCGGATTCTTGACGGTGCGCTGGGGGACATTCTGGCTCGCAAGCGCAGTCAGGCGGAAGTTGCGGACAAGGCCATTGATTCCGGTGACACCGCGCAGGAGGCGCAGGACTGATGTTCCATCTGCAATCTATTGAACTCCTCCAGTGGGACTACTGCCAGCGACTGACGCTGCCACTGGACGGCGCCATCATCACCGTGGCCGGTCCCAACGGTTCGGGCAAGACGACGCTGCTCGATGCCATGCGCACGCTGCTGGGGCTGGATTGTTCCGGCGGCCGCAGCTACAAGACCTACGCTCGTCACGCAAACGCCGACACCACCTGGCTGCGCGCCACCGTAGACAACCGCCCGCATAGCCGGCAGACATCGAGCCGACCGTTTGCACGCAACTTGCTTTATGCGGACCAGGTCACGCTGGCATGTCGCATCGATCGCAACGGTGGCGATTGGCAGCGCCGCTACATCATGGCCGAGGGCGATGTGCCGATAGAAACTTTGATTCAGTCGCCCGAAAAGGAGTGGCTGGGCATCGAACACTGGCGCAGACGCCTGGAGGGGGCGGGCTTGTCCCGAGCTATTGCCCGAGTGCTAGCGCTGGAGCAAGGGCAGACCGACCGTCTGTGCGAATACTCGCCCAAAGAGCTGTTGCGTTTGGTGTTCGATGTGTTCGGCGACCAGGAGGTGCTGGACCGTTACGAGGAAGCGCGCAAGCACCAACGCGAACTGGCCGCCGAAGTTGAGACGGCCGAACGCGAGCTGGCCCATGGCCAGGCCCAACTGGCGCAGTTGGAAGCACGGGTCAATCTGTTTCGGCAGTACCAGGCCAAGGTCCGTGAGCGCGAGTTGCTGGCGACCGAGGTCATTCCCGTGCTCGAATGGCACGAGGCGCGCCGAGACACTGCCTCCAAACTGGGCGATATGCATCGGCAACGCGTGCACCATGCGGCACAGAAGCGCCAGCGCGGCGAAGACAGCACCAAGTTGCTGCAGTTGCTGGAGGCGAAAAACGCTGCTGCAAAACTGGTCGGTGAACTGGAGCAGCAAAAGACCGACGCGCAGGGCGCCCAACAGCAGGCCCGAGATGCCGAGCGTCCGGCAGAGGACTTGGTCAAGCGTGCCGATGAACTTCAGGCGCTGGCCGCCGTGGAAAACGACGCTGCACAGTTGGCCGACCGTGTGGGTGAGCTGGAAAAGCGCAAGAGCGAGTTGGAGGGGCGTTGGCACGAGGTGAGCGGGCAGCGCCAGGTGGCCCAGGACGCTTTGGATCGGCTACAGGGCCAGCGCCAGGCACCACCGCCTCCCGAGGTGCAGCGTTTTTTGCGTGTTTTGAGACAAAAGGACATCGCCCACCATGTGATGGCCGATGTGATCGAGATCGCCGACGAGCACTGGCGTGTTGCCGCAGAGGGTGTGTTGAAGGCTGCTCGCTGGGTCGTCGTGCTGCAGACCAAGGCTGATGAAGGTCAGGCCATGGCCATGGCCGAGCGCGAGCGCTACAAACACTACCTAGTATCAGATGCTGCCGAAGCACCGCGCCAACCCGAGCCCCACAGCCTGCTAGCAGTGCTGCGGTTCTCAGCTTCGGCTCCGGTGTGGCTGTTGCGGCAACTGGCTCATATTCGCCGTGTCGAAAGCACGGAAGAGGGGGCGCGGCATGGCGGGGAGTGGATCACGCCCCAGGCGTACTGGCGAGACGGTCGAGGAGGACGCAGTGTTTGGGTAGATCCTGCAGACCATCAGTATGGCGCGGCTGCCCTGGCATCGCGGAAGACTTCAATCGAGCAGCGGCTGATCAAGCTCGACAAGGACTTGAGCGGCATTTCGCAGGATCAAAGGGACGTGAAGCGTCAGCTGGATGCAGCGATCGAAGCTGGCAAGGGGCACCGAGCCGCAGAAGAACTGGCACGGCGCAGCGATGAATTCCAGCAGGCGCGTCAGCAGTTGCCAGCGCTGAAACAGATTCGCGTCAACGCCAGCAAGCGCTTGCAGGATTTGGAGCAGGCATACAAGAATGCCGTCGTCGGTGAGACGCAGGCCGAGACCAGCTACCGAACCATGCAGCAGCGCATGACCGAGAGCGAGCGTGAGATGGAGCGCTACGAGCGTGAATGGCGTGTTCGCAGAGAGGAGTTGCGAGTCAAGTCGGTCCAGTCGCAAGCGCAGAAGCGCCGTTTTCCGGCGCGCTGGGTCAAAACAGCGGCTCTCGGCACGTTGTGCACGGACTACGTCAATGCGACGCAGGCCAAATTGCGCAGCCGGGATGTGGACTTGGCACTGCAGCAGGGCCAGTGGGAGACGGACCCTGCCGTGGAAGAAAAGCTCACGCTGATGAATGCCACCGTGGGCGAGCAGTCGCACCGTCTGGACGAATGCAAAAAGCGCAATGTGTCCGCTTCTGAAGCGGTTGGCAATGCGCGTGCACGCTACATCGACGTAATGCGAGCCACTGTGCGCCGCTACCGCAAAAACATCGTGGAACTGGGTGTGCTGGCTGGTGTGGAGGTGCATGCCGATCTGCCGCACCTGGACAACGACGACACCGTGCTGCGCCAGGCCGAACTCAAGGTCAGCTTCAACTTCGATGGCAAAGGCAACATCGGGCTGAACGATGGAGAGGCGTCGGGTGGGCAGCAGGTGATCAAGTCACTGATTCTGCTTGTGGGGCTGCTAAAGGACGACGAGACGCCGGGTGGCTTCGTGTTCATCGACGAGCCGTTCGCGCATCTGGATGTGCGCAATATCCAGCTGGTCGGGCATTTCCTGAAATCAACCCGAGCCCAGTACGTGCTGACCACGCCGATCACGCACAACGTGGAGGTGTTCGAGCCGGCGGACATCACGCTGGTCACGTCCAAGAAAGCACGCGATGCGCGCTGGGCACCTCCGATTGGTGTGTTGCAGCGCCGTGTCGCGACAGTCTGAAGAAGAGGGCGAAGAGCTATGGAGTGGGTTGATACGGCACGGGGGCGAGGTGCGCGGGACCGACATGCATCTGGGCCTGTGCCGGAGGCGTTGCCCATGCTTGATCCGGATCACGGTGCCGTGTTGCAGCGTTGGGCGCGCAGCGACGGGGCTCGCCGCAGCCGCTCAGCCCTGCTGAAGGACGCTGCGCCGGTGTCCATTGAGACTGCAGAAGCACTGTGTGATTTGCTGCTGCGCCAAGGGTGGATCGTTCGGCACGATCGACTGGTGGGTGGCGTTTGGCAGTGGGCGTTCATCAGTTGGCGGGATCTGCCTCGGCTGCAAGGGCTACTGGGTGTGTCGAGCCCGCGCTTGCGTGTGGAGGAGCGGCAGGCGCTGATCGAGGATGCGGATACCTGGCTGCAGTCACGCGCTGAGACGGCCGACGGGTCTGCGCTGGATCCAGATCTCTTGGATGAGCTGGGCAGGGCGTTGATGCAGTTGCGCGAGGAAAAAGCCCTGCGGCTGGACTTGCTGGCGATTCGCCTTCAACTCCTGCGCGCGGTCGCTGTATGGCATGACGATGGCCGACAAGGGTCGCGGCGCGATTTCGCCTTGCACGCGCGTGGCGCGACGAAAGCTTTGGGCGACGCCGACTGGCGCTGGTTGGAGGTGGCTTTCGATCTGGAGAGGCTGCGTATTGCGCGCTTCGCGGCGGTGGCCTGGTTGGCAGGGAACTTGAACCTGCAATGGAACGACCAGCAGGTTCAACTGGGCCCCTTGCACTGCCTGGGATTGCTTTTGGCTGATCTGATGCGGGTGAGTGCGGCATCGAAGCCGGAGCGCTGGTGGTTGATCGAAAACCGCGCGAGTTTCGAGCGCCAGGCGCTGCAACTTGAAGTTGGGGTGGTGCTGGTGTGGATGCCGGGGCGCCCGTCGATCGCTTGGCTGGAAGCGGTTGCTCACCTGCTGCGACGCGCACCTGCGCCGGCTTGGATCAGTGCCGACGCTGATCCAAGTGGGGTGGACATCGCCTGCACGGTTGGCGCGGTGTGGCAGGCTCAGGGCTTGTCCTGGCAGCCTCATCGAATGGGTGTGACTCAATTGTCCGAGACCTCACAAGACTGGCCTCTGAACGATCATGACCGTCGTTTGATCGACGTTCTTCTGGCCCGCCCCAGTCTGCCGCAGGTGCTGCGCGAGTTGTGTCTGGAAATGCATAAAGAGGGGCGAAAGGCTGAGCAAGAGGCGTGGCTTTAGCGCGCCTTTGCCCCCTGATGGCCACCCAAATTCCCCCGTCTATGGCCACCTCAAACTCCCCCACCTGAACTGATCGGGGATAGGGGTTTAACGCCGGCGTCGTCGGCACCTGTTGGCAGGACATTGATCCGGTCTTCCCTGAGGGAAGGCCAAGGAGTGAATGTCTTGAAGTCCAACCAACGCGCCACCATAGAGACACTGCTGGAGCGCAACACATCGCAACGCGAGATCGCCCGCATCACGGGTATCGACCGCAAGACGGTCAGGAGCTACCACCAGCGCTGGCTGGAGCGGGCCTGTCCGAATTTCTGTGTGTGAGGCT
>NZ_AUEX01000020.1:0-70270 GCF_000426205.1 Acidovorax sp. JHL-9 | reverse complement strand
AAGGCAAAGGGGTCGAGCTTGGAAGGGCTGACCCGCTTGGCGTAGTGCGGCTCGGCCTCGCCCGCGCGCAGGTACTTGCGGATGGTGTTGCGCGAGAGGCCCGTGCGGCGGGCGATCTCTCGGATGGACAGCTGCTCTCGCAGGGCCCAGCGCCTGATGACACTCAGTGTTGCCACGTCTATCACTCCTGGTCTCCTGCTGCTTAAGAAAGCAGCAGGTTAGGGTTAGTACGTGGATCAGATTTAGATGGAAATCCTGGGGGTTAGTGGGTCACTTCTGCGTGGAAATCAACACGCTGACGTCCGTGCCGCACCGACACGCCGCCGCAAGGCGGCTTTTTTGTGTCTTTCGTTGTCTCGGTCGCGCCCGCTAGAGCAAGCGAAGAAGCAAACCGACGGCCCGCAAACCCGCGTCAATCCACGACTTCGGGCCTTGAATGCTCAAGAGGGCAACAGAGAACAGAGAGAGAAAAACGGCGGAATGCGCGCCTGGAACGGCGACTTCGGGAGGTGCGTGCTCAAGAGGCAAAGGCCGGAAACCGCGCCAACACAGGGGGAACGGGCAAAAAAATCCCAACCGGATAAGGGTTGGGATTTCACATTATGGTGGAGCTGGCGGGAATTGAACCCGCGTCCGCAAGCCTTCATCGGGCAGATCTACATGTTTAGCGGTCTGTTTTAAGTCTCGCCATCGGCATCGCGCAGTCGCACGCTATACCGGCCGCCAGTACCCTATTTTCTCGCCCCTATCCAAGGTACCCGGATCGAAGCCAGCCCATGTAATTATCCTTGCAGCCGGGAGGAACTGATTGCTCAGAACCCCCTTGCCCAGCCCATCGGCCAACTGTTGCAAGGCTCACTGGCAATTAAGCAGCGAGTGCGAAACGTTCGTCGTTTGCAGTTAGTTTTTTAAATCGAGATTTACGAGCGTGACTCAAGCTCGACATGCACCACACCGATTCCGAACCCACGTCGAAACCAGGACAGCCCCTACGAGAAGCATTTTAGGCCTTCCCGAGCAATTGCAAGAGCTCTGCTGGAGAATTAATTACCGCCTGAGCACCCCATTGCGAAGGATTTGCCGTCGCTCCCAGATATCCATACGTCGCAGCCACCGTTCCCATGCCAGCTGCACGCCCTGCAGCGATATCCCGCTCATCGTCGCCCACATAGATACAAAGGCCAGGATCCAATCCCAGGCGCGACGCGGCCTCCAGGAGTGGTGCTGGGTGCGGTTTGGCATGGGGCGTTGTGTCCCCGCTCACAACAGCACTGGCGGTACTGAACAACGGCATGGCAAGGGTCAGCGGCCCGGTGAAGCGGGCCGATTTGTTGGTGACCACACCCCATGCCATTTGCCGCTGAAGCAGTTGCTCGATCAGTTGAGAGATTCCATCAAAGACAGTGGTCAGATGGGTCATGCGCCTTTCGTAATTGACGAAAAACTCTTCGCGGTACGCTGCATAGTCTGGGTGCTCCGGCGTCAGACCAAAGGCCTCACCCAGCATGCCCCGCGCTCCCGCGCCGGCCATGGGACGATAACGGTCTGAAGGCAAGGAGGGCATACCACGGTCGGTGCGCATTTTGTCGGCCGCAGCACCAAGATCAGGAGCGCTATCGATCAAGGTTCCATCCAGATCGAACAAGACAGCACGAATGTTGTGAAACATGCAGCGCCTCAAGCAGCACGCCGAGTGGCAAACATGTAGTTGACACTGGTATCGCTACTAAGCCAATAGCGGCGCGTGAGCGGGTTATGCTCAAGGCCGCAGGTGTCCGTGACGTCAAGGCCCGCTGCGCGACAACTAGCAGCAAGTTCGCTTGGGCGAAGCAGTTTGGCGTATTCATGCGTACCGCGTGGCAGCATGTTCAGGATATATTCTGCCCCCACGATAGCCAGCGCAAACGCCTTGGCATTGCGGTTAATGGTAGAGAAAAAAACCCATCCACCAGGCTTCACGAGTCGAGCACATGCCTGCACGACGGACGCGGGATCTGGAACATGTTCCAGCATTTCCATGCAGGTCACCACATCGAAGCTGGCGGGTTGCTCGGCGGCCAACGCTTCGACACTGATCTCCCGAAAACGCAGGTTAGCAGTCTGGGTTTCCAGCGCGTGCAGTCTGGCCACGCGCAAGGCCTTGGTGGACAGATCAATACCAGTGACGTCCGCCCCCTTGCGCGCCATCGAATCCGAAAGAATGCCCCCGCCACACCCCACATCCAGCACCGCCTTAGCAGACAAGGCGGCCCGGCTATCAATCCACTCCAGACGGAGTGGATTGATTTGATGCAGCGGCCGGAACTCGCTTTCAGGATCCCACCATCGGTGGGCGAGCTCAGAAAATTTGGCCAATTCGGCGGGATCGGCGTTCACAGATTCACTCATGGGAGTCATTGTCCATCAAGCTAAAGGCGACCAAAGTACAGGCGTAAAAAAGGCCCCGAATTTGGGGCCTTTTTTGAGCAATCCGAAGATTACTTGGTAGCGCGGGTGCCGACCACTTCGATTTCGACGCGGCGGTTCTTGGCGCGACCTTCTTTGGTCTTGTTGTCAGCCACAGGCTGCTTCTCACCCTTGCCTTCGGTGTACACGCGGTTCTTTTCGATGCCCTTGGAGACCAGATAGGCCTTCACGGCTTCGGAACGACGCACCGACAGCTTCTGGTTGTAAGCATCAGAACCCACGGAGTCGGTGTGACCCACAGCGATGATGACTTCCAGGTTGATATCCTTGACCTTGGAGACCAGGTCATCGAGCTTCGCCTTGCCTTCAGGCTTCAGAACGGACTTGTCAAAGTCAAAGAAAGCGTCGGCAGCGTAGGTCACCTTGGTGGCCACAGCGGGAGCCGGAGCGGGAGCTGGGGCAGCAGCGGCAGGCGCTGGAGCAGCAGCGGCGGGAGCTGGGGCAGCGGCCGGAACAACCAGAGCACCGTCGCATCCTGGAGCAGCCGTTGCGGGCGTCCAGTTGGCATCGCGCCAGCAGTATTCATTGGTGCCGTTTTTCCAGACCAGCTCGCCGGAGCCATTCTTCCAGTTGTCAACGGTTTGTGCGCCAGCGGCGGTTACGAGCGCTGCGGAGGCAAACAACATCGCCACTTTGTTCAGTTTCTTCATGGTTCTCCTCTTGGGGAAAAAGCCGCAGCCGCGCTGCGAAACAGGACGTTGTCGGTGACCATCACCAAAAACGTTCAATCGATTGTGCCATACGTAACAGTGCAAGTGATGGGGCCGCAGGCTTGGCGCCGTAGGACAAAAGCGCAATTGCCATGATATGTTGCTAAGTCGCTACACTGCCTTACCCCTAAAATGGCTTCCCTTTGCCGTCACCGCTGCCCCCAATGACCCAGTTTGCCAAAGAAACCCTGCCCATCAGCCTTGAAGAGGAGATGCGGCGCAGCTATCTCGACTACGCGATGAGTGTGATCGTGGGGCGGGCTTTGCCCGATGCGCGGGATGGCCTCAAGCCTGTACACCGGCGCGTGCTCTTTGCCATGCACGAGCTCAACAACGACTGGAACCGCCCCTACAAAAAGTCGGCTCGTATCGTGGGGGATGTGATTGGTAAATACCACCCGCACGGCGACTCGGCGGTGTATGACACCATCGTGCGCATGGCACAGGATTTCTCGCTGCGCCACATGCTGGTGGATGGCCAGGGCAACTTCGGCTCGGTGGACGGCGACAGCGCCGCTGCAATGCGGTACACCGAGATCCGCCTGGCAAAAATAGCGCACGAGATGCTCGGCGATATCGACAAGGAGACCGTCGATTTCGGCCCTAACTACGACGGCAGCGAAAAAGAACCCCTGGTGCTGCCGAGCAAATTGCCCAACCTGCTGGTCAACGGCTCGGCCGGCATCGCCGTGGGCATGGCCACCAACATCCCGCCGCACAACCTCAACGAGGTGGTGGACGCCTGCCTGCACATGCTGCGCAACCCCGACACCACCATCGACGAATTGATGGAGATCATTCCGGCACCCGATTTCCCAACGGCCGGCATCATCTACGGCATCAATGGCGTGAAGGATGGCTACCGCACCGGTCGCGGCAAGGTGGTGATGCGTGCGCGCTGCCACTTCGAGGACATCGATCGGGGCCAGCGCCAGGCGATCATCGTGGACGAGCTGCCCTACCAGGTCAACAAGAAGACCCTGCAGGAGCGCATGGCCGAGCTGGTGCACGAAAAGAAGATCGAGGGCATCAGCCACATCCAGGACGAGTCCGACAAGTCGGGCATGCGCCTGGTGATCGAGCTCAAGCGCGGCGAAGTCCCTGAAGTGGTGCTGAACAACCTGTACAAGCAGACGCAGCTGCAGGACACCTTCGGCATGAACATGGTGGCACTGATCGACGGCCAGCCCCGTCTGTGCACCCTCAAAGACCTGATCAGCGTCTTCCTGCAGCACCGCCGCGAAGTGGTGACGCGCCGCACGGTGTTCGAGTTGCGCAAGGCGCGCGACCGCGGCCATGTACTCGAAGGTCTGGCCGTAGCGCTGGGCAATATCGACGACTTCATCCGCATCATCCGCGAATCGCCCACGCCGCCAGTGGCCAAGGCCGAGCTGATGACGCGCTCCTGGGACAGCAAGCTGGTGCGCGAAATGCTCACGCGCACCCGCGCGGATGGCGGCATAGTCAATGCGGACGACTACCGTCCCGAAGGACTGGAAAAGGAATTCGGCATGGGCCAGGATGGCCTGTATCGCCTGTCGGACACCCAGGCCCAGGAAATCCTGCAGATGCGCCTGCAGCGCCTCACCGGTCTGGAGCAGGACAAGATCGTGGCCGAGTACAAGGAAGTCATGGCGGTCATTGAAGACCTGCTGGACATTCTGGCCAAGCCCGAGCGCGTATCGGTCATCATTGGCGACGAACTCACCGCCATCAAGCAGGAGTTCGGCCAGCACAAGCTGGGGGCACGCCGCAGCGTGGTCGAATACAGCGCCCAGGACCTCTCCACCGAAGACCTGATCACGCCCACCGACATGGTGGTGACGCTCAGCCACACCGGCTACATCAAGAGCCAGCCCTTGAGCGAATACCGCGCACAAAAGCGTGGCGGCCGCGGCAAGCAGGCCACGGCCACCAAGGAAGACGACTGGATCGACCAGCTCTTCATCGCCAACACGCACGACTACATCCTGTGCTTCTCCAACCGGGGCCGCCTGTACTGGCTCAAGGTCTGGGAAGTGCCTGCCGGCTCGCGCGGCTCGCGCGGCCGCCCCATCGTCAACATGTTCCCGCTGCAGGACGGCGAAAAGATCAACGTGGTGTTGCCGCTCACGGGCGACATGCGCAGCTTCCCTGCGGACCGCTACGTGTTCATGGCCACCAGCATGGGCACCGTGAAGAAGACCGCGCTGGATGAATTCAGCAACCCGCGCAAGGGCGGCATCATCGCCGTCAACCTCGACGACGGCGACTATCTGATTGGCGCAGCCCTCACCGACGGCCAGCATGATGTGATGCTGTTCAGCGATGGTGGCAAGGCCGTGCGCTTTGATGAAAACGACGTGCGCCCGCTGGGCCGCCAGGCCCGCGGCGTGCGCGGCATGATGCTGGAAGACGGCCAGAGCGTAATCGCCATGCTGGTGGCCGAAGACGAAACGCAGAGCGTGCTGACCGCCACCGAAAACGGCTACGGCAAGCGCACCAGCATCGTCGAGTACACCCGCCACGGCCGGGGCACCAAGGGCATGATCGCCATCCAGCAAAGCGAGCGCAACGGCAAGGTCGTCGCCGCCACCCTGGTGCACGCGGACGACGAGATCATGCTGATCACCGACAAGGGCGTGCTGGTGCGCACCCGCGTTTCCGAGATCCGCGAACTCGGCCGTGCCACGCAAGGCGTGACGCTGATCGCATTGGACGAGGGCTCCAAGCTCAGCGGCCTGCAGCGCATCGTCGAAAACGATGCCAACGTGACCGACATTGAAGCCGAGGGCGAAGCCAGCACGGACAGTGGCGCACCCACTGCGCCCGACACCCCGGATACGCCCGACGCCTGATTCGTGCCGCACGATCCTGTCGTGCCAACAGCGCTACCAAAACAGAAGCTGCTAGCGCTTGCCCAATAAGCGCCAGCAGAATTTTTGATCAAGATACGATGACACGCCCGTACAACTTCTCGGCCGGCCCGGCCGCCATTCCCCCCGAAGTCCTGGAACAGGCTGCCGCCGAGATGCTGGACTGGCACGGCAGCGGCATGGGCGTGATGGAGATGAGCCACCGCGGCAAGGAATTCATCTCGATCTACGAGGCGGCCGAAGCCGACTTGCGCGAGCTGCTGGACGTGCCGGCCCATTTCAAGATTCTCTTCATGCAGGGCGGCGGTCTGGCAGAAAACGCCATCGTGCCCCTCAACCTGTCGCGTGCCGGTGCGGTGGATTTCGTGGTGACCGGCAGCTGGAGCCAGAAGTCGCAAAAAGAGGCGCGCAAATATGCCTCGGAAGTCAACGTGATTGCCTCCGGTGAAGACAGCGGATTCACCGCCCTGCCCGATCCCGCGGGCTGGACGGTGAGCCGGGGGGCCAGCTATGTGCATATCTGCAGCAATGAAACCATCAATGGTGTGGAATTTCACCAATTGCCCGATCTGAAGGCGCTGGGCAGCGAAGCGCCCCTGGTGATCGATTTCTCATCCCATGTGGCCTCGCGTGCCGTGGACTGGTCGCGCGTCGGCCTGGCCTTCGGTGGTGCGCAAAAAAACCTGGGGCCCGCCGGCCTCACGCTGGTGGTGGTGCGCGAAGACCTGCTGGGCCAGGCTCTGCCGATATGCCCCAGCGCGTTCGACTATCGCATCGTGGCCGACAACCACTCCATGTACAACACGCCGCCCACCTGGGGGATCTACGTGGCGGGTCTGACCTTCCAGTGGCTCAAGCGCCAGCGCGAGGGCGAGCACAGCGGCGTGGCGGCGATCGAGCAGCGCAACATCGCCAAGGCCCGCTTGCTGTACGACGCCATTGACCAGTCGCAGTTCTATGTCAACAAGGTGGCGGCCAACTGCCGCTCGCGCATGAACATACCCTTCTTCCTGCGCGACGAAAGCCGCAACGATGCCTTCCTGGCAGGTGCCAAGGAGCGCGGCCTGCTGCAGCTCAAGGGGCACAAGTCGGTGGGTGGCATGCGCGCCAGCATCTACAACGCCATGCCCCTGGCCGGTGTGCAGGCGCTGGTGGACTACCTGCGAGAATTTGAACAAAAAAACGCCTGAACGCCCGTTCAGCCGCACGCTCCGCCAACGCCGCAGTCATCCATGAACAATCCACACGCCTCACCCGACCTCGCCAGCCTGCGCGTGCAGATCGACAACATCGACCAGCAACTGCTTAAGCTGCTCAACCAGCGCGCGCTGGTGGCCGAGCGGGTGGGCGAAGTCAAGAAGCGCGAAGGCACGCCCTTCTTCCGCCCCGACCGCGTGGCGCAGGTGATCGAAAAGATCCAGACCGCCAACCCTGGTCCGCTCAAGGGCGCCCATGTGGCGGCCATCTGGCGCGAGATCATGTCAGCCTGCCTGGCGCTCGAATCACCCCAGCGCGTGGCCGTGCTCGGCCCCGAAGGCACCTTCTGCGAACAAGCGGCCATCGAATACTTTGGCGGCGCTGCCGACCTGATGTATTGCGCCAACTTCGATGAAGTCTTTCATGCCACCGCTGCTGGCAGCGCGCAGTACGGGGTGGTGGGCGTGGAGAACTCCACCGAAGGCGTGGTCACCCGTTCGCTCGACATGTTCCTGCACACGCCCGCCCATGTGGTGGGCGAGGTCAGCCTGCTGATCCGGCACAACCTGCTGCGCCAGACCAATGCGCTCGACGGCATCGAGGCCGTGCTGGCCCATCCCCAGGCCCTTGCGCAGTGCCAGGCCTGGCTGACCAAGCACCTGCCCCATGCCGAGCGCCGCCCGGTCTCCAGCAACGCAGAAGGTGCGCGACTGGCGGCCACCAACCCCACCTGGGCGGCCCTGTCCAGCGAGCGTGCAGCCCAGCAGTTTGGCCTGCACATCGTGGCCCATGCCATCCAGGACGATGCCTACAACCGCACGCGGTTCGCCATCATCTGCCTGCCCCACACGCTGCAGACGCCGCCGCCCTCGGGCAAGGACTGCACCAGCCTCATCGTGTCCGTCCCCAACCGGCCCGGCGCCGTGCATGACCTGCTCGTGCCACTCAAGACCCATGGCGTCTCGATGACCCGCTTTGAATCACGCCCTGCCCGCACGGGCCAGTGGGAGTACTACTTCTACATCGACCTTGACGGCCATCCCGCCCAGCCCCATGTGGCGCGGGCGCTGGAAGAACTGCGCAGCCTGTGTGCGTTCTACAAGGTGCTGGGCACTTACCCCGTCTCAGCCTGAGGAGCCCGCATGTTTGAACAGCTCGGACTGATTGGCTGTGGCCTAATGGGAGGCTCGTTTGCGCTGGCGATGAAAAAGGCAGGTCTCGTCAAACGGGTGGTCGGCTACAGCAAATCCCCCTCCACCACCGTCCGCGCCCGCCAGCTGGGCGTGATTGATGTCGAGGCCCCTTCGGCCCTGCTGGCCGTGGCGGGGGCCGACATTGTGCTGGTGGCCGTCCCCGTTGCGGCCACAGAGGCCACACTCAAGGCCATCAAGCACCTCGTCACCCCGCAGATGCTGATCATGGACGTGGGCTCCACCAAGGCCGACGTGGTGCAGGCGGCCCGCCGCGCACTGCGCGACCAGCTGGGCTCGTTCGTGCCCGCCCACCCGATTACCGGGCGCGAAGTCTCCGGGGTGGAATACGCCGATGCCGAGCTCTACAGCGGCCGGCAGGTCATCCTCACCCCCATCGAGCGGACGCTCACAGCGCAGCTGCACAAGGCCGAAGAGGTGTGGACGGCGCTGGGGTGCCGGGTGAACAGCATGTCGCCCGAATCGCACGATACCGCCTTTGCCGCCGTCAGCCACCTGCCGCACCTGCTGGCATTTGCCATGATGAACAGCATCACCGGGCAACCGAGCGGCGATGACTTCCTGTCGCTGGCGGGTCCGGGCTTTCGCGATTTCACCCGTATCGCCGCAAGCGACCCCAAGATGTGGCGCGACATTTTGCTCTCCAACCGTGAAGAACTGCTGACCCAGTCGCGGCTGTTCCAGCAGGCCCTGCAGACTTTTGAGCAGGCCATGGAACAGGGCGATGCACAGCGCCTGGAAGACATGCTCACCCTGGCCAGCGAAACCCGTACCCACTGGCGCATGGGAGCAGAACGCAGGTAACCCCCTGAGTCGCCTGCGGCGCCTTCCCCCGAGGGGGGCGCACCCGGTGGCCTGGCAAAGCCAGTTCCGCGGGTGCACTGGTGCGGGGCGCGCCGGTTGCACAGGCACCTGGCCACAGAAACGCTCTTTGAGCTGCAATGGACGAAACTCACCGATGTACAGCACCGCATTTCTCGATCTGCCTCCCCTGCAAGCCGCGTCGGGTGAAGTCCACCTGCCGGGCTCCAAGAGCATCTCCAACCGCGTGCTGCTGCTGGCGGCACTGAGCACCGGCACCACCACTGTGCACGACCTGCTCGCCTCCGACGACACCCGCGTGATGCTGGATGCGCTGCGCCAGATCGGCTGCACGGTGGATGAGGCGGGCAGCACCGTGCGCATCACCGGCCTGGGTGGCTGCGCCCCCCGATCGCCGGCCCGACTCTTCATGGGCAACGCCGGCACCGCCATGCGCCCTCTGACGGCGGCGCTGGCGCTGCTGGGCGGCGAGTTCGAACTGTCGGGTGTGCCCCGCATGCATGAGCGCCCGATTGGCGACCTCGTGGATGCACTGCGCCAGCTGGGCTGCCAGATCGACTACCTGGGCAACGATGGCTACCCGCCCTTGCGCATCGCGCATGGCCAGGGCGTTCCCGCCCTCGCCCTGGCGGCGTCCATCCAGGTGCGCGGCGATGTGTCGAGCCAGTTCCTCACCGCGCTGCTCATGGCGCTGCCGCTGGCGGCAACGCACCAGGATGTGGTCATCGAGGTGGTGGGCGAGCTGATCTCCAAGCCCTACATCCACATCACGCTGCAGTTGCTGGAGCGCTTTGGCATCGTGGTCGAGCACCAGAACTGGCAGCGGTTCACGATTGCAGCGGGTAGCCACTACCAATCGCCCGGTGACATTCATGTGGAGGCAGATGCCTCATCCGCCAGCTATTTCATAGCCCTCGGTGCAATAGCAACAAGTGCCAATGATCAAAAAGGCATAAAAATACAAGGCGTCGGCCTCGATTCCATACAGGGCGACATCCGCTTTGTCGAAGCCGCCCGGGCCATGGGCGCCGTGGTCACCGGTGGCCCCAACTGGCTGCAGATTGGACGCGGAGCATGGCCCCTGAAGGCCATCGACCTGGACTGCAACCACATCCCGGACGCGGCCATGACCCTGGCCGTGATGGCGCTGTATGCCGACGGCACGACCGCCCTGCGCAACATCGCCAGCTGGCGTGTGAAGGAAACCGACCGCATTGCCGCCATGGCCACCGAGCTGCGCAAGCTCGGCGCCACGGTGCAAGAAGGTGCGGATTTCATCTGCGTGACACCGCCAGCCCGCGCGCAGGACTGGAAGCCCGCAAGCATCCACACCTACGACGACCACCGCGTGGCCATGTGCTTTTCGCTGGCAGCTTTCAATCCAGCCAGCCTGCCGGTGCGCATCGAAGACCCCAAGTGTGTCGCCAAGACGTTTCCAGACTATTTCGAAGCGCTGTTCTCGGTATCCCAGGCAGAAACAGCCCATATTCCGGTGATCTGCATCGACGGCCCCACCGCCTCGGGCAAGGGAACGGTGGCTGCGGCCGTGGCGCAACGGCTGGGTTACCAGTTTCTCGACTCGGGCGCCATGTACCGCATCACCGCCCTGGCCGCCGCGCGCGCCGGCCTGACCATTGACGCAGAGCATGAAACGCGCATAGGCGCCCTGGCCCAGACCCTGCCCGTGCACTTTGACGGTGGCCGGGTGCTGTTGGGCGGCGACGACGTGACCGATGCCATCCGCACCGAAGAAGCCGGCATGAACGCCTCCCGCGTGTCGGCCCTGCCCGCTGTGCGCACAGCGCTGGTCCAACTCCAGCACAGCTTTCGGCGCCTGCCAGGCCTGGTGGCCGATGGCCGCGACATGGGCACGGTGATCTTCCCGGACGCCCCCTTGAAGGTGTACCTGACGGCCAGCGCCGCCTGTCGCGCCGAACGCCGTTACAAACAGTTGATTTCAAAGGGTTTTTCAGCTAGTATTGATAGTCTTCGCGCGGATCTGGAAGCGCGCGATGCCCGGGACAGTTCCCGCAGCGTCGCACCACTCCAGCCCGCGCAGGACGCTCTGGTCCTGGACAATTCCAACTTGACGATTGATGAAGCCGTCGATCAGGTGTTGGCCTGGTGGCAGGAGCGGCAACCTTTCGCAGTCTCTGCGCAAGGTTGAACAGTGTGGGGCCCTTCTTGAAAACGGGGCCCCCAGGCAGCGCCGAAAGGCCTTGCCACAGGCCCATGCAGCCCTTCTCGCGCGCCAGCGCCCAGGCTGTTTGGATCGATAACCTAACCCGCGGCTCTGCCGCAAAAAACCACCGCAAGCAGCTATAAAAACGACAGCAATGGTGCTGCCGGAATCCTGTTTGTGGCAAGGAAACACATGTCCGAATCTTTTGCCGCCCTTTTTGAAGAATCCTTGCAGCGCACGGAAATGCGCCCAGGCGAAGTCATCACCGCTGAAGTCGTGCGCGTCGAGCACAACTTCGTGGTGGTCAACGCTGGCCTCAAGTCCGAAGCCTATGTGCCGCTGGAAGAGTTCAAGAACGACAAGGGCGAAGTCGAAGTCCAAGTGGGTGACTTCGTCTCGGTGGCCATTGGCTCCATCGAAAACGGCTACGGCGACACCATCCTGTCGCGCGACACCGCCAAGCGTCTGGCTTCCTGGATGAGCCTGGAAAAGGCCCTGGAATCCGGCGAATTCGTCACCGGCACCACGTCCGGCAAGGTCAAGGGCGGCCTGACCGTCCTGGTCAACGGCATCCGCGCCTTCCTGCCCGGTTCGCTGATCGATACGCGTCCGATCAAGGATCTGACGCCGTACGAAAACAAGACCATGGAATTCAAGGTCATCAAGCTCGACCGCAAGCGCAACAACGTGGTGCTGAGCCGCCGCGCCGTGGTGGAAGCTTCCATGGGTGAAGAACGCGCCAAGCTGATGGAAACCCTGAAGGAAGGCTCCATCGTTCAAGGCGTGGTCAAGAACATCACCGAGTACGGTGCGTTCGTGGACCTGGGCGGCATCGACGGCCTGCTGCACATCACCGACATGGCATGGCGCCGCGTGCGTCACCCCTCCGAAGTGGTGACCGCTGGCCAGGAAATCACGGCCAAGATCCTCAAGTTTGACACCGAAAAGAACCGCGTTTCGCTGGGTCTCAAGCAGATGGGCGACGACCCCTGGATGGGCGTGAACCGCCGCTACCCCCAAGGCACGCGCCTGTTCGGCAAGATCACGAACATTGCCGACTACGGCGCGTTCGTCGAACTCGAACCCGGCATCGAAGGCCTGGTGCACGTCTCCGAAATGGACTGGACCAACAAGAACATCGCTCCGTCCAAGCTGGTCACGCTGGGCGACGAAGTCGAAGTCATGGTCCTCGAAATCGACGAAGACAAGCGCCGCATCAGCCTGGGCATGAAGCAGTGCAAGGCCAACCCCTGGCAAGAATTCGCCCAGGACACGAAGCGCGGCGACCGCGTCAAGGGTCCCATCAAGTCGATCACCGACTTCGGCGTGTTCGTGGGCCTGGCTGCCGGCATCGACGGCCTGGTGCACCTGTCCGACCTCTCGTGGAACGAAACCGGCGAAGCCGCAGTTCGCAACTACAAGAAGGGCCAGGAAGTCGAAGCCATCGTGCTGGCCGTGGACGTGGACCGCGAACGCATCTCGCTGGGCATCAAGCAGCTCGACGGCGACCCGTTCACCACCTTCGTGACCGTGAACGACAAGGGCCAGACGGTGACCGGCAAGGTCAAGACCGTGGACGCCCGTGGCGCTGAAATCGACCTCGGCGAAGACATCGTGGGCTACCTGCGCGCCTCGGAAATCTCCCGCGACCGCGTGGAAGATGCCCGCAACGTGCTCAAGGAAGGCGACGAAGTCACCGCTGTGGTGGTCAACGTGGATCGCAAGACCCGCAACATCCAGCTGTCGATCAAGCAAAAGGACATGGCCGACGAACAAGGCGCCATGGCCAGCCTGAGCCAGCAGTCGAGCCGCGAAAGCGCCGGCACGACCAGCCTGGGCGCCCTGCTGCGCGCCAAGCTGGACAACTCGGAAAAGTAAAGCGCTGACCCGTTAAACGGTCAGACAGCGGGCGCCTTGTGCGCCCGCTTCTCTTTCAGCCCCTGATTCCCTGCCATGACCCAAGACTCCATGACCCGCTCAGACCTCGTTGAAGAACTGGCCGAACGCTTTGGTCAGCTCACCCACCGCGATGCCGAATTCGCGGTCAAGACCATTCTGGATGCCGTGGGTGACGCCCTGGTGCGCGGGCACCGCATCGAGATCCGAGGCTTTGGCAGCTTCTCGGTGAACCACCGTCCACCCCGCATGGGCCGCAATCCGCGCAGCGGCGAAGCCGTGGCCATTCCGGAAAAGCGCGTGCCACATTTCAAGCCGGGCAAGGCGCTGCGGGAAGCCGTGGACCAGCGCACGGCCGAGCTGGATCAACCCAACTGATGCAAAAACACGTCTGATTTGATAGCTTCTGGCTCTTTATGGATAAGCGCCAGAGCTGCTTTTCATGCGTCATCCAGGAACGAACGGCCTCGCTCAGCACGGCAGTCAGGTCCGATGGACAAGCTCTTAGAATCCCCCCACCACTGGGGATCTCCATGAAATACCTCCTGTGGCTGCTCAAGGCAGCCATTTTTTTTACACTGTTTGCGTTCGCACTCAACAACCAGCAAGACGCCACCGTGCATTTTTTCTTTGGCACGCAATGGCGCGCGCCCCTGGTGCTGGTGGTGCTGACCGCGTTTGCCGCAGGACTGGTGGTGGGTGTCCTGGGCATGGTGCCCCGCTGGTGGAAGCACCGCCGGGCCGCGCGCCGCGCCCATGTGCCGGCACCAGCCTCGCCGGCGCCAGCAGCTGTCGCGCCCACCCCACCACCGTCCGCCGAAATACTGCCCCCCCATGGAATTTGATATCAGCTGGATCCTGCTGGGCTTGCCCCTGGCCTTCGTGCTCGGCTGGCTGGCCTCGCGCTTTGATTTGCGCCAGTTGCGCGCGGAAAACCGGCGCGCCCCCAAGGCCTATTTCAAGGGATTGAACTTTCTGCTCAACGAGCAGCAGGACCAGGCCATTGATGCCTTCATCGAGGCGGTACAGAACGACCCCGACACCTCCGAACTGCACTTTGCCCTGGGCAACCTGTTTCGCCGCCGGGGTGAATACGACCGTGCGGTGCGGGTACACGAGCACCTGCTGTCGCGCGGTGACCTCTCGCGCGCCGACCGGGAGCGTGCCCAGCACGCGCTGGCGCTTGATTTCCTGAAGGCCGGCCTGCTCGACCGGGCCGAAGCGGCCCTGAACCAGCTGGAGGGCACGCCGTTCGAGGGCCAGGCGCGCCTGGCCTTGCTGGCCATCTACGAGCGTTCACGCGACTGGCCCCACGCCGCAAGCATTGCCCACAAGATGCACGGCGCCCGCCAGGGCGATTTCAGCACCCGCCAGGCGCACTACCTGTGCGAGCAGGCGCAAACCTGCATTGCACGCGACGACAGCGCCAGTGCCTTGGCCTTGCTGAACCAGGCCGTGGACACTGCGCCAGAAGCCGCACGCGCCCGCATCGACCTCGCCCGGCTGCAACAGCGCATGGGCGACAGTGGCGCGGCCCTGGGCACATTGCAGGCGCTGAGCCAGCACTCCCCCGCTGCAGTGCCTCTGGCCGCGCCCCTCATGGTGGAGACAGCCATCGCTGCGGGCAAGGTGCCTGAAATGCAGGCATTGCTGCAAGCGCATTACGCCCAGGCGCCATCGCTGGATGTTCTGGAAGGCCTGGTGGCCTTGCAGGCCCTCGATGCCACCGCTGCGGACACGGCACGGCAGTGGTATGTCCGGCATCTGGACCAAGAGCAATCGCTGGTGGCGGCCGCGAAGTGGCTGGCAGGAGAAAAACTGGAGCACGAAGCGTTTCATCCGCAGGTGCAGCGGGCGCTCGACCATGCCGCCCTGCCGCTCACCCGCTACCGCTGCGCTGCCTGCGGTTTCGAGGCCCGCCAGCATTTCTGGCAATGTCCCGGCTGCCAGACCTGGGACAGCTATCCCGCACGCCGGGTGGAAGAACTCTGAGCCAGCCGCGCCGGAGTGCCCCGCTATGATGGCGGGACGGCTTCATCGCGCCGCCTCATTCCACAGAGGAGTTCATCCATGCTGAAGAAACTGATGGTGATCGTTGCCATGCTGTATGCCGCTGCGTCGTTTGCAGCGGTCGATGTGAACCAAGCCACAGCCGCTGAGCTGGACGGTATCAAGGGCATCGGTCCCGGCCTCTCCGGAAAGATCCTCACAGAACGCAAACATGGTGCCTTCAAGGACTGGGAAGATTTCATCCAGCGTGTGCGCGGAGTGGGCGAGGTCACTGCCAGCAAGTTTTCCGCCGAAGGCCTGAGGGTGAACGGCCGGACTTTCAAGGCATCCGCGACAGCACCTGCAGCTGTCAGTGCTCCCCAAAAATAAGCACTCCACGCAAGTACAAGACCCGCGGCAGCGGGTTTTCTTTTGGAACGGGCACAGCAGAGGGCACAAGATGATCTATGCCCGAACCCGGATGGTCTTTGCCAAGACAGCAGCGAAGCGCCCCGTAAAATCATCGGCGCATGCCCTTGATCACCCTCATTCTTCTCCCCTTCATCGGCAGCTTCCTTGCGGCGGTATTGCCCGCGAATGCCCGCAATACCGAGTCCACCGTCGCGGGGCTGATTGCACTGTTCTGCACGGTGCAGGCCGCGCTCTACTTTCCCCAGATCGCAGACGGTGGCGTGCTGCGCCAGGAGATCGAATGGCTGCCCGCACTGGGCCTGAACCTGGTCATTCGCATGGATGGCTTTGCCTGGATGTTCTGCATGCTGGTGCTGGGCATCGGCACGCTGGTGGTGCTGTATGCACGCTACTACATGTCGCCCGCCGACCCGGTGCCGCGCTTCTTCTCGTTTTTTCTGGCCTTCATGGGAGCGATGGCGGGCGTGGTGCTGGCGGGCAATATCATCCAGCTGGCGTTCTTCTGGGAGCTGACCAGCCTGTTTTCGTTCCTGCTGATCGGCTACTGGCACCACCGGCGCGACGCACGGCGCGGGGCGCGCATGGCACTCACCGTGACCGGCACGGGCGGCCTGTGCATGCTGGGCGGCATGCTGGTCATCGGCCACATCGTGGGCAGCTACGACCTCGATCATGTGCTCGCCGCCGGCGAGCAGGTGCGCAACCATCCGCTGTACCTCACGGCCCTCGTGCTGGTGCTGCTGGGCGCATTCACCAAAAGCGCGCAGTTTCCGTTCCACTTCTGGCTGCCCAATGCCATGGCCGCGCCCACGCCCGTGTCGGCCTACCTGCACTCGGCCACCATGGTCAAGGCCGGCGTGTTTCTGCTGGCCCGCATGTGGCCCGTGATGGGCGGCACCGAGCCCTGGTTCTGGCTGGTGGGTGGCGCCGGCCTGGCCACGTTGCTGGTGGGCGGCTATGCCGCGATGTTCCAGAACGACCTCAAGGGCCTGCTCGCCTATTCGACCATTTCGCACCTGGGCCTCATCACCCTGCTGCTGGGCCTGAACAGCCCGCTGGCCGCCGTGGCCGCCGTCTTTCACATCATGAACCACGCCACCTTCAAGGCCTCGCTGTTCATGGCCGCCGGCATCGTGGACCATGAGAGCGGCACGCGCGACATCCGGCGCCTGTCGGGCCTGCGCTCGATGATGCCTGTCACCGCCACGCTGGCCATGGTGGCCAGCGCTGCGATGGCGGGTGTGCCACTGCTCAATGGCTTTCTGTCCAAGGAGATGTTCTTCGCCGAAACGGTGTTCCTGGACACGACACCGGTGGTTGGTGTCGTTCTGCCCATTGCCGCCACCCTGGCAGGCATGTTCAGCGTAGCCTATTCGCTGCGCTTCACGGTGGATGTGTTCTGTGGCCCGCCAGCCACCGATCTGCCCCACACACCGCACGAGCCACCGCACTGGATGCGCGTCCCGGTCGAGCTGCTGGTGCTGATGTGCCTCGTGGTGGGCATGCTGCCCGCATGGTCCATTGGCCGCTTTCTGGATGCGGCGGCCCGGCCGGTGGTGGGTGGAGAGCTTCCCGCCTTCAGCCTGGCGGTGTGGCATGGCTTCAATACCCCGTTCATCATGAGCCTGCTGGCCCTGGTGGGCGGAATGGTGCTGTACCTGGCGCTGCGGGCACTGCGCGCCGCTGGCCAGGTCGATGCACCTCCCCTCATCCACCACATCCCGGGGCGCCGCCTGTTTGACGGTGCACTGGCCCTCATCACACAGATGGGCCGCAGCGGTCGGCGCCTTTTGTCCACCCAGCGCCTGCAATGGCAAATGCTGTGGCTGGTCTGCGCGGCGCTGGCCGCGGGCACCATGCCGCTGTGGAGCCAGGGCATGCAACTGGGCCAGCGCAGCATGCTGCCGCTGTCGCCCGCGTTCGTGCTGCTCTGGGCCGTGGGCATGGTCTGCGCCGTGGCAGCCGCCTGGCAGGCCAAATACCACCGCCTGGCAGCGCTGACCCTGGCGGGTGGAGCTGGCCTTTGCACCTGCATCACGTTCCTGTGGTTCTCGGCACCCGACCTGGCACTGACACAGATCGTGGTCGAGATCGTGACCACGGTACTGATCCTGCTGGGCCTGCGCTGGCTGCCCAGGCGCGACGAGACCCTGCGCGTCACCCCCCTTGCCGAGCAGGCGACCACCCGATGGCGCCGCCTGCGCGACTTGGTGCTGGCACTGGCCGCCGGCGGCGGCATGGCCTGGCTGGCCTTTGCCATGATCAGCCGGCCATTTCCCGACAGCACCTCCACCTTCTTCCTGGAAAACGCCCTGACGCAGGGGGGTGGCACCAACGTGGTCAACGTGATGCTGGTGGATTTCCGCGGCTTCGACACCTTTGGCGAAATCGTGGTGCTGGGGGTGGTGGCCCTCACGGTGTATGCCCTGCTGCGGCGCTTTCGCCCCGCGCGCGAAACCATGGACCTGCCGGAACAGCAGCGCAACCTGACAGCCGACCTGCAGACCGACCTGCTCAACCCGCGCCACGCCACCGACACCGCCGTGGGCTACCTGCTGGTGCCCGCCGTGCTGGTGCGCCTCCTGCTGCCCTTTGCCACCGTGGTGGCGTTCTACCTGTTCATGCGCGGGCACAACGAGCCCGGCGGCGGATTCGTGGCAGGGCTGGTATTCTCGGTCGCCCTGCTGCTGCAGTACATCGTCTCGGGCACCGCGTGGGTCGAAGCCCACCTGCCCCTGTACCCGCGCCGCTGGATCGGCAACGGACTGCTGTTCGCCCTGGGTACGGGGCTCGGAGCGATCGTGGTGGGCTATCCATTTCTCACCAGCCACACCTTCCACCTGAACCTGCCACTGCTGGGCGACATCCATGTGGCCAGCGCCATGTTCTTTGACATGGGCGTGTTCACGCTCGTGGTGGGGTCCTCCCTGCTGATCCTCACGGCCATTGCCCACCAGTCGGTGCGTGGCCACCGCTACCACGCGCGCCTGGCCGAAGAAGCGGCGCTGCAGGAGGCCGGCCGGGAAACACCACAGGAGACCACCCGCTGATGGAAATCGTTCTGGTCATCGCCATCGGCGTGCTCACGGGCTCGGGCGTCTGGCTGCTGCTGCGCCCGCGCACCTTCCAGGTCATCATGGGGCTGTCGCTGCTGTCCTATGCCGTCAACCTGTTCATCTTCAGCATGGGCCGACTGGGCCTGGCGATCGACAAGGAGCCCGTGCTGCGCGCTGGCGTACCGCAGGATCTGGCCCACTACGCCGACCCCATGCCGCAGGCGCTGGTGCTGACGGCCATCGTGATCGGCTTTGCCATGACGGCCCTGTTCCTGGTGGTGCTGCTGGCATCGCGCGGCATGTCGGGCACCGACCATGTGGACGGCAGCAAGGCGCGCGACGTGCAGGAGATGCCATGAGCGCGCTGCACACCGGGGAGACCCAATGACCGAGGGGCTGATCACGCTGGTGGAGCAAGCGACCTCGGCACTGATGCCGCACCTGATACTCGCCCCCATCGCCCTGCCCCTGCTCACGGCTGCGCTCATGCTGCTGCTGCGCGAGGAGCAGCAGCGTCTGAAACTGGTTCTCAACATGCTGTCCACCGCGCTGGGGCTGCTGGTGGCCCTGGCCCTGCTGCTGTGGTCCAACCAGCCCGGCGCCGCCAGCGGCATGGGTGTGTACCTGGCGGCCAATTGGCAGGCACCGTTTGGCATCGTGCTGGCCCTGGACCGCCTCTCGGCCATGATGCTGGTGCTGACCGGCCTGGTCGCGCTGGCCTCCATCGTGTTTGCGGGGGCCCGTTGGCACCGCGCGGGGGTGCATTTCCACCCCTTGTTCCAGTTCCAGCTCATGGGACTGGCGGGCGCCTTTCTCACGGCCGACCTGTTCAACCTGTTCGTGTTCTTCGAGATCATGCTGGCCGCGTCCTACGGCCTGCTGCTGCACGGCTCGGGCCGGCCGCGCGTGCAGGCGGGGCTGCACTACATCGCCATCAACCTGGCTGCGTCCTCCCTGTTCCTGGTGGGCGTGTCGATGCTGTATGGCATCACCGGCACGCTGAACATGGCCGACCTGGCGCAGACCATTCCGCTGGTGGCCGCCGCCGACCGCGGCCTGCTGCATGCGGCGGCGGCCATCCTGGCCACGGCCTTTCTCATCAAGGCGGCGGTGTGGCCGCTCAACTTCTGGCTGGTGCCGGCCTACAGCGCCGCCACGGCCCCCGTGGGCGCCCTGTTTGCGCTGATGACCAAGGTGGGCATCTACACCATCCTGCGGCTGTGGACCTTGCTGTTCAGCAGCGAGGCGGGTGCCTCGGCGCTGTTCGGCAGCCTGTGGCTGATCATCGGCGGCCTGCTGACCATGGCCTTCGGCGCGGTGGGCATGCTGGGTTCGCAGCGGTTGTCGCACCTGGCCGGATTTGCCGCCATCCTGTCTTCCGGCACCCTGCTGGCGGCGGCAGGCTTTGGCCAGAACCTGCTCACTGCCGGGCTGCTGTATTACCTGCCCAGTTCCACGCTGGCCGTCGCCGCCCTGTTCCTCACCGCCGACCTCATCGACCGCTGGCGCAACGACGGCGCCAGCTACGCGCCATTCGAGCAGGCCGACAACGCGCCCTTCCTCAACGCCGAGCTGGTGCCCACCGAAGGCCTGAACCTCGACGAGGACGAAGAAGTGCTGATCGGCCGCGTGATCCCTGCTGCCGCCGCCCTGCTGGGCCTGGCGTTTCTGGTCTGCACACTGGTCATTGCCGGCCTGCCGCCGCTGTCAGGGTTTGTCGGCAAGGTCGCCATGCTCAGCGCCCTGCTCAATCCGCTAGGCCTGGGCTCTTCGGCCGGCACCCAGCCAGGCGGGCCGGGGTGGGCGCTGTTTGCCCTGATGGTCGCCACCGGCCTGCTGGCGCTGATGGCCCTCACGCGGGCCGGTATCCGCCATTTCTGGGCCACCCATGACCGCGTTGCACCGCAACTGCGCGTGCTGGAGGGCCTGCCCATCGCCGCCCTGCTGGCGCTGTGCATTGCCCTGACCGTGCTGGCCGGCCCCGTGATGCGTTTCACCCAGGCCACGGCCGATGCCCTGCATTCGCCGGGCACCTACATCCGCGCCGTGATGCAGGCACAGCCCATTCCCGGGCCAACCACGCCGGGCAACGCCGCTGCCCCCCAGGAGGCCCCATGAAACGCCTGCTGCCCGCCCCCCTGCTGTCCACCGCGCTGTTCCTGCTGTGGCTGCTGCTCAACCAGTCGCTCAGCCCTGGCAACCTGCTGCTGGCACTGCTGGTGGCGTGGCTGATACCCCTGCTCACGCGCGGACTGCGGCCACTGCCAGTGCGCATTCGCCGCCCCGGCACCGTGCTGCGGCTGGGCCTGACGGTGGTGGCCGACACGGTCGCATCCAACCTGTCCGTGGCGCGGCTGCTGCTTTCTCCCGGGCGACCACGCCATGGTGCCGACTTCGTGCTCATTCCCCTGGAATTGCGCGACCCCAATGCGCTGGCCGTGCTGGCCATGATCGTCTGCATCACGCCGGGTACCGCCTGGGCCGAGCTCTCGCTGGACCGCTCCATGCTCATGCTGCATGCCCTGGAGGTGGATGATCCCCAGACCCTGATCGACCACGTCAAGCAGTACTACGAGCGGCCGTTGATGGAGATTTTTGAATGACCCACCCTGTTCTTTCGTGGGCCCTGCCCATTGCCCTGTGCATGCTGGTGCTGGCCATGGTGTTCGCCCTGGTGCGGCTGCTCCAGGGTCCGTCGGCGCAAGACCGCGTGCTGGCGCTCGACTGCATGTACCTCAACGGCATGCTGCTGGCGCTGGTGCTGGGCGTTCTCTATGGCAGCAGCACCTATTTCGAGGGGGCGCTGCTGATCGCGCTGTTCAGCTTCGTGGGCACGACGGCCATGGCCAAATTTCTGCTGCGCGGCGAGGTGATCGAGTGACCGAAGCCGCGCTGCCGCTGTGGGCAGAAATCATCATCGCGGTGCTGGTGCTGGCGGGCTCGGCAATTGCACTGCTGGGCTCCTGGGGCTTGCTGCGCCTCAAGACCTATTTCGAGCGCGTGCATGCGCCGTCCATCATTGCCACCATGGGCTGCTGGTGCATCATGCATGGCACCATCGTGTATTTTTCGCTGCAGGGGCAAGGCCTGGCGCTGCACTCCCTGCTGATCGCGCTGTTCGTGGCCATCACAGTGCCCGTGACCAACATCTTCCTCATGCGCGCTGCCTTGTTCCGCGCACGGCGCGCGGGCAACGATGCTCCTCCCAGCCTGAGCCGCAGCACAGGTTCGCAGGAACGCGATTCGTGACGAGGCGGCATCACCCGCCGCCGGTCCAATGACGCATCAATGAATAGCTGCCAGCGCTTTACCCACAAGCGCAAGCGGCATATTTGGCCCTCTCAGGCAACGCCAAACCCGCCGCCGCCAGGGGTGTGGATCTCAAACACATCGCCCGGCTGCATCTCGGCCTGGCCGATGTGGTCGAGCAGTTCGACCCGCCCATTGGCGCGCACCACCTTGTTGACGCCAGACGCACCGGCCTTGCCACCGGCCATGCCAAACGCCCCCTGGTGGCGGCCGTTCGACAGGATGCTGGCCGTCATCGGCTCCAGGAAACGGATGCGCCGCACCCCGCCGTTGCCCCCCGCCCAGCGGCCACCGCCACCCGAGTTGGCACGGATGGCATAGCTTTCCAGCCGTACCGGAAAACGGAATTCGAGGATTTCCGGATCGGTCAGGCGCGAATTGGTCATGTGGGTCTGCACCACGCTCGTGCCGCCAAAGCCGCCCACCAGGGCACCCGCACCATCGAACACGCCGCCCGCACCACTGCCGCCGGAAATGGTTTCGTAGTACTGGTAGCGCGCATTGCCGAAGGTGAAGTTGTTCATGGTGCACTGGCTGGCCGCCATCACACCCAGCGCTCCCAGCAAGGCATTGGTGATGCAGGTGGACGTCTCCACGTTGCCCGCCACCACCGAGGCCGGCGGGTGGGGGTTGAGCATGCTGCCGGGCGGAATGATGACGTTGAGCGGCTTGAGGCAGCCCGCGTTCAGCGGAATGTCGTCGTCCACCAGCATGCGAAACACATACAGCACCGCCGCCATGCACACTGCCGTGGGCGCGTTGAAGTTATTGGTCTGCTGCGGGCTGGTGCCGGCGAAGTCGATGGTGGCGCTGCGGCTGGCGGCGTCGACCTTCACGGCCACGCTGATCTGCGCGCCATTGTCCAGCGGCAGAGTGAACGCACCGTCCTTCAGGCGCGTGATCACGCGGCGCACGGATTCCTCGGCGTTGTCCTGCACATGGCGCATATAGGCTTGCACCACATCGAGGCCGAACTCGCCCACCATGCGGCGCAGTTCCTGCTGGCCTTTTTCGTTGGCCGCGATCTGCGCACGCAAATCGGCCATGTTCTGCTGCGGGTTGCGGCTCGGGTACTCACCGCTTTGCAGCAGCGCAATCATCTCCGCCTCGCGCAGCACGCCGCGCTCCACCAGCTTCACATTATTGATCTGCACGCCCTCTTCCTCGATGCGCGTGGAAAACGGCGGCATGGAACCCGGGGTGGTGCCGCCCACATCGGCATGGTGCCCCCGGCTGCCCACATAGAACGTAGGCGTGGCTTCATCGGCAATATAGACCGGCGTGATGACCGTGATGTCCGGCAGGTGCGTGCCGCCGTGGTACGGGTCGTTGAGCACGAACACATCGCCAGGCTGCATCTTGCCCGCGTTCTCGCGGATGACCGTCTGGATGCTCTCGCCCATCGACCCGAGGTGCACCGGCATGTGCGGCGCATTGGCAATCAGGTGGCCCGCCGCGTCGAACAGCGCGCAGCTGAAATCGAGGCGCTCCTTGATGTTCACCGAGTACGCCGTGTTCTGCAGTTGCAGCCCCATCTGCTCGGCGATGTTCATGAACAGGTTGTTGAATACTTCGAGCAACACCGGGTCCACCGTGGTGCCCACGGCATGATGCGCGGCACGGGCCACGCGGCGCTGGAGCAGCAGGTGGTCCAGCGCGGTCAGCTCGGCCTCCCAACCGGGCTCCACGACCGTGGTGGCGTTCTTCTCGGCAATGATGGCCGGGCCGGGAATCACGTCGCCCGGGCGCAACTCCTCGCGCACCACCAGGGCCGCGTCGTGCCAGGCAGCGATGCCGTCCACGCCACCGGTATACATGCGCACAGTGCTGCGGCGCGGCACTTCGCGCCCGGGTTGCAGCGCGTGGCGCGGCTCCACGGGCGCATCGCCGGGCACCACGGCCTCGACCGAGACAGCCTCCACCACCAGGCCCTTGCCCTGCATCAAAAAGGCAAAGCGCTGCCGGTAGGCGGCCTCGAACGCGGCGGTGATCTCGGCCATGGAGCCAAACGGCACGATGAGCGCGGAATCGCTGCCCTCGTAGCGCACATGCACGCGCCGGTGCACCACGGCGGTGCCTGCACCCACCTGCTGGCGCATGAGCTCGGTGCGTGCGGTGGTGGCCAGTTGCTCCAGCGTGGCTTCGATGCCCGACAGCGTCTCGGGCACGAGCCTGCTTTCCACCGCCTGCTCGCGGATCACGTTCTGGTCAGCCAGGCCCATGCCGTAGGCGCTGAGCACACCGGCCAGCGGGTGCACCAGCACGCGCGCCATGCCCAGCGCATCGGCCACCAGGCAGGCATGCTGGCCGCCCGCACCGCCAAAGCACTGCAGGGTGTAGCGCGTCACGTCGTAGCCGCGCGCCACGCTGATCTTCTTGATGGCATTGGCCATCTGCTGCACGGCGATCTGGATGAAGCCGTGGGCCACATCCTCGGCACTACGGCCGGTCTGCTGCGCCAGCGCGCCAAACTTCTGCACCACGGTATCGCCATCCAGCGCCTCGTTGGCTGAGTGGCCAAAAACTTTCGGGAAATGCGCGGGCTGGATCTTGCCGACCATCACGTTCGCATCGGTCACGGCCAGCGGCCCGCCCCGGCGGTAGCTGGCGGGGCCGGGGTTGGCGCCCGCGCTCTCGGGGCCAACGCGAAAACGGGCGCCGTCAAAACCCAGGATGGAACCTCCGCCGGCCGCCACGGTATGGATGCTCATCATGGGGGCGCGCATGCGCACGCCGGCCACCTGCGTTTCGAACTCGCGCTCGAACGCGCCCGCGTAATGGCTCACATCGGTGCTGGTGCCACCCATGTCAAAGCCGATGACCTTGTCGTGGCCCGCCAAGCCTGCGGTGCGTGCCATGCCGACGATGCCACCCGCGGGGCCCGACAGGATCGCGTCCTTGCCATGGAAGCGGTGCGCATCCGTCAGCCCTCCCGACGACTGCATGAAAAACAGCGGCACACCCGGCATTTCTCCCGCTACCTGGTCCACATAGCGGCGCAGGATGGGCGAAAGGTAGGCATCGACCACGGTGGTGTCGCCCCGGCTCACGAACTTCATCATGGGGCTGGTGGCGTGCGATGTGCTGATCTGCGTGAACCCCGCCTGCTCGGCCAGGCGGGCGGCTGCCTGCTCGTGGGCGGTGTAGCGCCAGCCGTGCATGAACACGATGGCTACGCTGCGCAGGCCCGCGTCGTAGGCGGCCCACAGGCGCTCTTTCAGATGCGCCTCGTCCAGCGGCTCGATCATCTCGCCGTGTGCGCCCACACGCTCCTGCGCCTCGATCACGCGGCTGTACAGCAGTTCGGGCAGCACGATGCGGCGATCAAACAGGCGTGGTCGATTCTGGTAGGCAATGCGCAGCGCATCCTTGAAGCCCTTGGTGGTGATGAGCAGCGTGGGCTCGCCCTTGCGCTCCAGCAGTGCGTTGGTGGCCACCGTGGTGCCCATCTTCACGCACTCCACCAGTTCGGGCGTCACCGCCTCGCCGGACTTCAAACCCAGCAGGTGGCGAATGCCCCCCATGGCGGCGTCCTTGTACTGCTCGGGGCTCTCGGACAGCAGCTTGTGCGTGACCAGGCTGCCATCGGGGCGCTTGCCCACCACGTCGGTGAAGGTGCCACCCCGGTCAATCCAGAACTGCCAGCGGGGTGCAAAAGAGGGTTGGAGGGACATTTTTTACTACTCAATTTATAGCCACCAGCGATTTACAGGTGATGGCCAGAGCTGTTTTTCATCTGAAATTGACTACCGCAACGCCGCAGAGCGCGCAGTCTGGTCATGCATGCCCGAGAGCACACGCAGCAAACGGACCAGCTCGTCGATATCGCGGTTGGGCGCATCGCCGGCATTCAGCGCACCCATCAGGCCATTTTCGTGAATCTCGCGGCAGCGCTGTACTGGGGCGGTCCACATCGACAGCGGCAAAGCTGGCTTCTTCGCCTTTCTTTTGCGAGATTACAACACCGAGCCCCCATTTTTGAACGCTTCATTCACCAGCTGCGCAGACAAAACGAGAGGGCCCGACGCATTGCCTGCACCGCCCGCAGATTTCCCGGAAAGGGCCTTTCAGAAAACCTTCCATGGCACGGGATGTGCATGTGGATATTGTGGGCAAATCGAAGGAAATCTGGCGATATTCAGGCAAAACACCTACCCCCAAACGACCTGCATTCGATAGAGTGAATCCTCATATTTTTGACATCCAACCCTGCGGAGCTATTTCATGAAGCGTCGAATCTTCCCCGTCACCGCACTCGGATTGGCACTGGCTGCCGGCCTGTCTGTCACACCGGCTTTTGCCCAGACCAAGTGGGACCTGGCCGCCGCCTACCCCGCCACCAACTTCCACACGGAAAACATGGTGCAGCTGGCCAGCGACGTGGACAAGGCCACGGGCGGCAAGCTCAGGATCACGGTGCATGCCAACGCCGCGCTGTTCAAGGCCCCCGAAATCAAGCGCGCCGTGCAAGGCGGCCAGGCGCAGATGGGTGAGATCCTGCTGGCCAACTTCCAGAACGAATGGCAGCTGTTTGGCGTGGATGGCCTGCCCTTCCTGGCCGACAGCTACGTCGCCTCCAAGAAGCTCTACGCCGCCCAGAAGCCTTTCCTCGAAAAGAAGCTGGCGGAGCAGGGCATGATGCTGCTGTACGCCGTGGCCTGGCCACCCCAAGGCATCTACACCAAGAAGCCGCTGGCCTCCGCAGCCGATCTCAAGGGCATCAAGTGGCGCGCCTACAGCCCCGCCACCGCCCGCATTGCCGAACTGGTGGGCGCGCAGCCCGTGACGGTGCAGGCGGCCGAGTTCTCGCAGGCCCTGGCCACGGGCGTGGTCGAATCGACCATGACCTCGGGCGCCACGGGCGTGGACAGCAAGCTCTACGAGCACCTCAAGTATTACTACGACACCCAGGCCTGGTTGCCCAAGAATGCCGTGCTGGTGAACAAGAAGGCGTTTGATGCGCTGGACAAGCCCAGCCAGGACGCCCTGCTCAAGGCCGGCGCCGACGCCGAAGCACGTGGCTGGACCCACAGCACCAAGGTCAACACCGATACCGTGGCCAAGCTCAAGGCCAATGGCATGGACGTGGTGGCCCCGCCCGCCGCACTGAAGGCCGACATGGCCAAGGTGGGCGACACCATGCTCAAGGAATGGCTGGACAAGGCAGGCCCCGAAGGCAAGGCGCTCATCGACGCCTACCGCAAGTAAGCCCAGGCGCCCCCACCCATGCGTCGTCTGCTGGATTTTCTGTACGACAGCGCCGCCGCCCTGGCGGCGCTTTTCATGGTCGGCCTGCTGGGGATGGTGCTGCTGTCCATCGCCAGCCGGCAGTTCCACTTCCATGTGCCGGGCACGGATGCCTATGCGGGCTACCTGATGGCCGCATCGGGTTTCCTGGCGCTCGCCCATACCTTGAAGCGCGGCGAGCACATCCGCGTCACGCTGCTGCTCAACTTTTTGAAGGGCGGCGCCAAGAAGACGTTCGAGATCTGGGCCCTGGCCATTGCCACGCTGCTGGCGCTGCTGTTTGCCGTCTACAGCTGCAAGCTGGCCTGGCAGTCGCACGGGTTCCACGACATCTCCACCAGCAGCGACGCGACGCCGCTGTGGATTCCCCAAATCGCCATGGCCGTAGGCACAGTGATTCTGGCGATCGCATTCGTGGACGAACTGGTGCTGGAGCTGCTGGGCAAGCGCCTGGCTGCCCCATCCGGCGAAGCCTTGCGCAATGAATAAACCCGGCACAACCTACCATGAGTGATCTCGCCATCACCGGCCTGCTTGTACTGTCGCTGTTCCTGATCCTGGGCAGCGGTGTATGGATCGGTCTCACCCTCTCCGGCGTCGCCTGGATCGCCATGCAGCTGTTTTCCGCGCGCCCGGCGGGCGATGCGATGGCCGTGACCATCTGGGGCAGCGCCTCCAGCTGGACCCTCACGGCCCTGCCGCTGTTCATCTGGATGGGCGAAATCCTGTTTCGCACCCGGCTGTCGCAGGACATGTTCAAGGGCCTGGCCCCGTGGGTGCAGGCGCTGCCGGGCCGGCTGCTGCACACCAACGTGGTGGGCTGCACCATCTTCGCCGCCGTGTCGGGGTCCAGCGCCGCCACCTGCGCCACCATCGGCAAGATGACGCTGCCCGAACTGACGCGCCGGGGCTACCCCGAGCACATGGTGGTGGGCACACTGGCGGGCGCGAGCACGCTGGGCCTGCTGATCCCGCCGTCCATCATCATGATCGTGTATGGCGTGTCGGCCGAGGTGTCGATCTCGCAGCTGTTCATTGCGGGCGTGCTGCCCGGCATCTTGCTGGCGGCCTTGTTCTCGGGCTACATCATGGTCTGGGCGCTGCGCCACCCCGAGCAGGTGCCGGCCGCCGATGTGCGCATGGGCTTCATGCAGAAGCTGTCCGAATCGCGCAGCCTGATCCCCGTAGTGCTGCTGATTGCGGCCGTGCTGGGCTCCATCTACACCGGCTTTGCCACCGCCACCGAGGCGGCTGCCGTGGGCGTGGTGGGCGCGCTGGTGCTGTCGGCCGTGCAGGGCTCGATGAACTGGGGCACGTTCAAGGATTCGCTGATGGGCGCCACGCGCCTGTACTGCATGATCGCGCTGATCCTGGCAGGGGCTGCGTTCCTCACGCTGGCCATGGGCTACATCGGCCTGCCGCGCCACCTGGCCGAGTGGATCGCATCGCTGGGCCTGAACCAGGCCCAGCTCATCGTGGCACTGGCCATTTTCTTCATCATCCTCGGGTGTTTCCTGGACGGCATCTCGATGGTGGTACTGACCATGGGTGTGCTCATGCCCACGGTGCAGGCCGCAGGCATCGACCCCATCTGGTTCGGCATCTTCATCGTGCTGGTGGTGGAGATGGCGCAGATCACGCCGCCCGTGGGCTTCAACCTCTTCGTGCTGCAGGGCATGACGGGCCGCCAGTTGCCCTGGATCGCCAAGGTGACACTGCCCATGTTTTTGCTCATGTGCGGCGCGGTGGCGCTGATCTACGTCTTCCCTGGCATCGTGACCTGGCTGCCGCAGCAGATGGCGACGCGCTGAGCGCCGGGCGCAACCACCGGATGTGGACAATGGCGCCATGCTGAATGTTCTGTCCATTTGTATCGGCGCCAGCCTGGGGGCGCTGGCCCGCTGGCGTCTGGGCCTGTGGCTCAGCGGCACCGGTGCGCTGTTGCCATGGGGCACGCTGGTGGCCAATCTGGTGGGTGGCTACCTCATCGGTGTGTGCGTTGCGGCCTTCCAGGCGCTGCCCCACATCGACCCGGTGTGGCGGCTGGCGCTGGTCACGGGGTTTCTGGGGGCGCTGACCACGTTTTCCAGCTTCTCGGCCGAGGTGGTGACCATGCTGCAGCAGCAGCGCTACCTGATGGCTTCGGGCACCACCGTGCTGCACCTGGGGGGCTCGCTGCTCATGACCATACTCGGGCTGCAGACCGTGGCGCTGGCACTGCCTGCCCGCCCGTAGTGGCATGCCCTGCCGTTGCATGGCCGCCATGTATTACTATTATTTTTATAGCTTACAGTGCATGATGGTAAAGCGTCAAAGCCCTGTTTGACCTAAAATCCAACCAGGTTCGGCGCACCCATGCCTGGGCCACGCAACAACCCCGTCCCACAGTCCGGCCCCCACCGTGACCACTGCCATCCCCATGGAAGCCAACACCCAACTCAACGAACGCCGCCTGGCCGATGCCTGGGCCGAACTGCACGCCCACGCCAACAACGACAACCCCCTGCACGCCGATGCCTACCGGCTCGCTTTTGCCGACCCCGAGTTTCTGTTCCGCCGCGAGACACGCGGTATCCGCTTTCAGCTGGAAATGCTCAAGCCCGACCTGGGCCAGGCCGAGCAAGGCATCGAGAACACCGTGGTGGTGTATGGCAGCGCCCGCTTCGTGGCGCCCGACGAGGCAGCAGCCCAGCTGGGTGCAGCCCAGGCCAGTGGTGATGCCGCACAGCTGCAACGCGCCCACCAGGCCGTGCGCAATGCCCGCTACTACAACCTCGCCCGCCAGTTTGCCGGCCTGGTGGCCGAGTACAGCGAGCGCCAGCGACCGGCCGACCGCATCTACATCTGCACGGGCGGTGGCCCCGGCATCATGGAGGCCGCCAACCGGGGCGCCCACGAGGCGGGCGCGCTGAACGTGGGCCTGAACATCGGCCTGCCGCATGAGCAAAGCGGCAACCGCTTCATCTCGCCCTCCCTGAGCTTCAAGTTCCACTACTTCGCCCTGCGCAAGATGCACTTCATGATGCGTGCCAAGGCCCTGGTGGCGTTTCCCGGCGGGTTTGGCACGCTCGATGAACTGTTCGAAGTGCTGACCCTCGTGCAGACCGGCAAGGCCAAGCCGGTGCCCATCGTGCTGTGCGGCACCGACTACTGGAAGCGCCTGATCAACTTTGACGTGATGGTCGAAGAAGGCACGATTTCGGCCAAGGACCTGCAGCTGTTCCACTACACCGACGACCCGCAGGAAGCCTGGGACCTGATCAAGGCGTTCTACAAGCTCTGAAAGCACACGAAGCGCCGACCCGGCGCGCGGCGCACAGGGCCAGCCGCTTCCTCAGGTCTCGCGCCCCATCAGCCAGGCCTGCCGCGCGCCAAAACCCACGCCGGCCCCCACCAACCAGAACAGGCCGGCCACGCCGATCAGCGCCCCCGCCGAGCCGAACAGCACCGGCATGAGCACGCTGGAGGCATTGATGGTCATGAGCCGCAGGCCCAGCGCCTCGCCGTGGCGGGCGGGTGGCGTGATCTGGTGCAGCATGCTCATGATCATGGGTTGCACCGAGCCCAGCGCCAGACCCAGCAGCACCGAGCAGGCACCCATGGCCAGCGCCGTGGGCAAAAGCGGGTAGACACCGAACAGCAGCGCGGTGACCAGCATGGCGGTGGTGATCACCGCAGCCTCGCGCAGGCGCTCCGCCACCAGCGGCATCAGCACCCGCACCAGCGCCGCCGCAATGGCGAAGGCCCCGAGGATGGTGCCGATCACCGAGGCCGACAGGCCGCGTTCGTGCCCCAGAAGTGGCACCACAAAAGTGTGCACGTCCCAGCAGGACGACAGAAACCAGTTGACCAGCAGCAGGCGCCGAAAACGCACATCGTTCAGCAGATCCCACGCCCGCTGCGGGGTACCACCGGCGGCGGCAATCACCGGGGGCAGCTCCACGGTGCTCCGCACCC
The DNA here is from genome assembly GCF_000426205.1 of Acidovorax sp. JHL-9. Classification (NCBI taxonomy): domain Bacteria; kingdom Pseudomonadati; phylum Pseudomonadota; class Betaproteobacteria; order Burkholderiales; family Comamonadaceae; genus Acidovorax; species Acidovorax sp. JHL-9. The sequence continues at coordinate 38,941 of NZ_AUEX01000020.1, read as the reverse complement.
AGAACCAGGTGGCCAGCGGCAGCAGCGCCATCAGCGCAAACGCGGCACGGTAGCCCTCCAGGCTGCCGGCGGTGCTGCCGGCATGGTCGATCAACAAGCCCGCACAGAAAGGGCCAATGAAGTTGGAGACGGCGGGCCCGATGGCCAGCCAGCTGAAGACGCGCTTGAATTGCGTGGCATCGTGGGCGGCCCGGCCCACATGGCGCTGCAGCGCGATGATCGCGGCACCGCTGGCGCCTCCCGTCATCAACGCCGCCAGGCACAGCACCGGAAAGACCGGCCATACCAGCGCCAGCGCAGCCCCCGCCGACGCCACCGCCACCGCCAGACCCACGGGGCGCTTCAAGCCATGGCGGTCGGCGTAGCGCCCGGCAGGCAGGGCCAGGAACACCTGCGTGAGCGCAAACAACGCCAGCAGCACGCCCACGGCCGCTGCGCTGTAGCCCTCGCGCAGCGCCAGCAGCGGCGCGGCCATGCGCATGCCGGCCATGCAGGCATGCACGCAGATCTGGCCGGCAATCAACCGCGCCAGTGCCCAGTTCACAGCAGGTCGTCCTCGGGGTCCAGGCCTGGCAGTGCTGATGTGCTGGCGCCTGCCAGCGGCATGGCCGGAGCCGGCGCGGGCAGATCCTGCACATCGCGCAGCTTGCGCTGGATGGCGCGGGTGCGCACGCCCACCTCGTCGAACTTCTTGGCGGCGGCGTCGATGGACTTCTTGGTGGCCTCGACCACATCGCCGAATTTGGCGAACTCGGTCTTGACCATGCCCAAAAGGCTCCACACCTCGGACGAGCGCTTTTCAATCGCCAGCGTCTTGAAGCCCATCTGCAGGCTGTTGAGCATGGCCGCCAGGTTGGCCGGGCCGGTGATCATCACGCGGCAGTCGTTCTGCACGGCCTCGACCAGGCCGGGGCGGCGCATCACCTCGGCGAACAGGCCCTCGGTGGGCAGGTACAGCACGGCAAAGTCGGTGGTGTGCGGGGGCGATACGTATTTGGCAAAAATCTTCTTGGCTTCGAGCTTGATGGAGGTTTCAAACGCGTTGCCTGCGGACAGGATGGCCGCCTTGTCGGCCGCGTCCTGGGCGTCCAGGAGGCGCTGGTATTGCTCCACCGGGTACTTGGAGTCGATCGGCAGCCACACGGGGTGTTCATCGCTCTTGCCCGGCAGGCGGATGGCGAACTCGACCAGCTCGTCGCTGCCCGGCACGGTCTTGACGTTGCGCGCGAACTGCTCGGGCGTGAGCACATTGTCGATGATGGCGCCCAGCTGCATTTCGCCCCAGGTGCCGCGCGACTTCACATTGGTCATCACCCGTTTGAGGTCGCCCACGCTGCCGGCCAGAGTCTGCATCTCGCCCAGGCCCTTGTGCACCTGTTCGAGCCGGTCGCTCACCAGCTTGAACGACTCGCCCAGGCGCTGCTCCAGCGTGGCGTGCAGTTTTTCGTCCACCGTGCGGCGCATTTCTTCGAGCTTGGTGGCGTTGTCGGCCTGGATGGCGCCGAGGCGCTCGTTGAGCGCGGTGCGCAGCTGCTCGGCGTTGTGCTGGCTGCCCTGCACCAGGCCGGTCAGCTGCTGCGAAACAGCGTCCTGCAGCACCGAGAACTGGTTCTTGATCTGGTAGCTGTTGCCTTCGAGCTGGTCCTTGAGCGCATTCGACATGGTGCCCAACTGGGCCTGGATGTCGGTCTTGAGCGAGTCGAGCGTGAGGCGCGTGGCGGCGGTCAGCGCCTCGAAACGCTCCTGGATGCGCTTTTCAAACAGCGCCGCGCCCTCGCCCATGGCCTCGCGCGACTTGACGCTTTCGGCAGCCAGCGCGGCGGTGGTGGTGGTGAGCTCGGTGCGAAAACCCACCAGCGTGGCCGACAGCTCGGTGCGCGCCGTGGCCGCATCGGCCTGGCCCTGCGCCAGATGCGCCAGCAGCGCCTTGCTGCTTTCTTCCAGCCGTCCGGCCACAGCCTGCTGCAGGGCATCGAAGCGCTGGCCCAGCGCCACATCCAGCGCCGTCTGGCGCTGGCTCAGGGCTGCATCGAAAGCCGCCAGACGCTGCTCCAGCCGCCCCTCGAACACGCCAAACGCCGCCAGCAGTTCGGCGCGGCTGTTGCGCGATTCGCTCACGGCCTGGGCCAGGCGCTCGTCCACGGCGTGGCGCAGGGTCTCCAGCGTGGTCTGCGTGGTCTGGGTGAAACCCCGCAGCTGCTGGCCCATGCCGTCCAGGGCGCCATCGTTCTTGGCCACGGCAATCTGGGTCGCCATGGCGGTTTGCTCCAGGGCCTGCAGACGCGCCAGCCACTCGGGCGACAGATCGACACGGGGGCGGCGCAGCAACAGCAGCACCAGCAGGGCAAGCACCAGCGCCAGCGCGGCCAGCAGCACAAGGGTATCGGTAGTCAAGGCAGATTTACTATTTTTTTAAATAGCCCATAGCGCTTATTCCATGAGCGCCAGAGGCCAATTTCACTCACGACCTGGTATCACCTGGCGCGCACACCAGCCACCGGCTGGTTCACCGGCGTCAGCGGCCCGCGCCCCTCAAAGAAGGCGATCAGGTTGTCCGCAGCCAGGTTGGCCATGGCCAGGCGCGTGGGCACCGTGGCGCTGGCGATGTGGGGCGTGAGCACCACGTTGGGCACGGTGAGCAGGTCGGGGTGCACCGTGGGCTCGCCCTCGAACACATCGAGGCCCGCCGCCGCGATGCGCCGCTCGCGCAACGCTACTGCCAGTGCCGCGTCGTCCACGATGCCGCCGCGCGCGATGTTGATGAGCGTGGCCGTGGGCTTCATCAGCGCCAGCTCGGCCGCGCCAATGGTGTGGTGCGATGCCGGGGTGTAGGGCAGCACCAGCACCACATGGTCGGCCGTGCGCAGCAGTTCATCCTTTTCGACATAGCGGGCCTTGCATTCGGCCTCCAGCGCGGGCGACAGGCGCGAGCGGTTGTGATAGACCACGTTCATGCCAAAACCGTGTGCGCCGCGCTTGGCAATGCCCTGCCCGATGCGCCCCATGCCGATGATGCCCAGCGTGCTGCCATGGATGTCGCTGCCGGCAAACATGTCGTAGCGCCAGGTGGTCCACTTTCCGGCGCGCAGGTAATGCTCGCTCTCGGCCATGCGCCGGGCCGTGGCCATGAGCAGCGCAAAGCCGAAGTCGGCCGTGGTTTCGGTCAGCACGTCGGGCGTGTTGGTGCCCTGCACGCCGGCAGCCGTCATGGCATCGACGTCGAAGTTGTTGTAGCCCACGGCCATGTTGGCCACGATTTGGAGGCGCGGCGCGGCGGCCAGCAGGGCGGCATCGATGCGCTGGCTGCCCGTGGTGAACGCCCCGTCCTTGTCGGCCAGCCGCGCGGCCAGCTCCTGGGGCGACCAGATCACGTCATCGGGGTTGGATTCGACCTCGAAATGCTGCGCCAGGCGCGCCACCACCTCAGGAAAGATCGCGCGGGCGACCAGGATGCGGGGTTTGCTCATATCAGGAAGTCTCCAATCAACGGAACCAGATAAAGGTCATGACAATAAACAAGGGCACCAGAACGCCGCACGACCACAGCATGTAGCCAAAGAAGCTGGGCATCTTCACGCCGCGGTCTTCGGCAATGGCCTTGACCATCAGGTTGGGCGCATTGCCGATGTAGGTGTTGGCCCCCATGAACACGGCACCGGCCGAAATGGCCGCCAGTGTGGGGGCCAGCGTGGTCATGAGCACGGCGGGGTCGCCTCCGGCGGTGTTGAAGAACACCAGATAGGTGGGCGCATTGTCCAGAAACGACGACAGCACACCGGTGGCCCAGAAATACATGGCCGGGTCAGGCGATCCGTCGGACCGCGTCACGGCGGCCACAATGGCGCCAAAGGGACCGTTGACACCCGCCTTGAGCATGGCGATCACGGGGATGATGGTCAGAAAAATGCCGGCAAACAGCTTGGCCACTTCCTGCATGGGCCCCCAGCCGAACTGGTTGTCGGCATGGACCGTTTTGGGCGTGAGCCAGAGCGAGGCCAGCGTGACAAGGACCAGGCCCACATCGCGCACGATGCCTGGCAATCCCACCTCGGTGCCGGCAACGTTGAACACCACCGGCGATTTCCAGAAACCGCTGAGCAGCACCAGCGCCACCACCGCGCCCAGCAGGGCAAAGTTGACCTTGCCGTCAAAGCCGATGGCACGGGTGTCGGGGGTCGGGTCTTGCGCCCTCACCTCCTGGCCGCGGCGGTAATACCAGCTGTCGAGCACGTAAAACAGCACCAGCAGCACGCCCACCAGAAACAGGGTCTCCTGGAAGATATGGGCCACGGTCCAGAAAAAATCCACCCCCTTCAGGAAGCCCAGGAACAGCGGCGGATCCCCGAGCGGCGTGAGCGAGCCGCCCGCATTGGAGACGATGAAGATGAAGAACACCACCACATGGGCCACATGCTTGCGGTTGTCGTTGGCGCGGATCAGCGGGCGAATCAGCAGCATGGATGCGCCCGTGGTGCCCATGAAGCTGGCCAGCACGGCGCCAATGGCCAAAATGGCCGTGTTGAGCGCCGGGCTGCCATGCAGGTTGCCCCGGATGTAGATGCCACCCGACACCGCGAACAGTGCCGTGAGCAAAATGACGAACGGAATGTATTCGGCCAGCAGCGCATGCACGAAGCTGGCACCAGCCACCGCCGGGCCGAACACCACGGCAAACGGCAGCAGAAACGCCAATCCCCAGGCCGCCGCCACCTTGCCAAAGTGGTGGTGCCAGAAGACGGGTGCCAGCAAGGGCACGAGCGCAATCGACAGCAAAATCCCGGCAAACGGCACCCCCCACAACAGCGAAAGGCGGCTGCCATCGATATCGGCGGCACCTGCCAGGCCGGGCAGCACGCACAGGGCGGCAGCGGTCAGCCAGCGGAAAATCTTCATGGGGGTTCTCTTTCTTGTCGAAGGGTTGCTGGGGACGCCCGGAGCGGTCATTGCGCCGAGGGAATCTCGAACACCTGGCGCAGATAGGCCAGGTATTTCTCGTCATCGCACATGCCCTTGCCGGGCGTATCCGACACCTTGGCCACGGGCTGGCCGTTGCAGCGGGTCATCTTGATGACCACCTGCAGGGGCTCGTAACCCAGATCGTTGGTGAGGTTGGTGCCGATGCCAAACGCCAGCTGGCAGCGGCCTCGGAACTGCTGGTACAGCTCGATCGTGCGCGGGAAGGTGAGCGCGTCGCTGAAGATCAGCGTCTTGGTGAGCGGATCGACACGGTTCTTGCGGTAGTGGTCGAGCAGGCGCTCACCCCAGGCAAACGGGTCGCCGCTGTCGTGCCTGGCACCATCGAACAGTTTGCAGAAATACAGGTCGAAGTCGCGCAGGAAGGCACTCATGCCGTAGACATCGGACAGGGCGATGCCCAGGTCGCCGCGGTATTCCTTGGCCCACATTTCAAAGCCGAACACCTGGCTGTCGCGCAGGCGCGGGCCCAGCGCCTGGCAGGCCTGCAAATATTCATGCGCCATGGTTCCGAGCGGCGTCACACCGAGCTTCATGGCATAGAGCACATTGCTGGTGCCCGCAAACTGGCCCGGGCCGGGCGGAGCCCCCGGGCGGCGGTCGCCCGTGCCCAGGCGGGCCACCAGCACGCGCAGCAGCTCTTCATGCCATGCACGGCTGAAACGCCGACGCGTACCGTAATCGGCAATCTTGAGCTCGGCCAGACCCTCGGCCTGCAGCAGCGCAACCTTATCGTCCAGGCGCCGGCGGCCCTCCGGGAAATCAGGCACCTTCTGCGTGTTGCGAAAGTAGACCTCGTTCACGATGGCCAGCACCGGAATCTCGAACAGGATGGTGTGCAGCCAGGGCCCGCGGATGGTGATGTCGATCTCGCCCGAGGGCAGTGGTGTGACGGTGATGTATTTCTCGTTCAGCCGGAACAGGCCGAGAAAATCCACGAAGTCGCTCTTGATGAAGCGCAGCGAGCGCAGGTAGGCCAGCTCATCGTCCTGGAATTGCAGACTGCACAGCGAACGGATTTCCGCCTTGATCTCGGCCACATGGGGCGCCAGCTGCACGCCGGGATTGCGGCACTTGAAGCGGTATTCGACCTGCGCCCCGGGAAACTGGTGCAGCACCACCTGCATCATGGTGAACTTGTACAGATCGGTGTCGAGCAGGCTGGTGATGATCATGGTGAGGCGGGGCCACGGCAGGGCGGCCCGGGGGAGCAGGAACCATCGCTGGCGCGGCCAGGGGCCCCAAAGTGTAGGCCATCAGACGGCTGCAGGCTCCGTCTGAAAGCCCCCTATTGCCCCGGTTGCAAGATATGTGTCAAAAATGGTTCCAGCGCTTTTGGGAAAAGCGCCAGCAGCTACATTTTATATAGCAAAATTCTCAAGCCAGCACCACCAGTACCTGCAACACGGCACGCAGTGCCTCTGGCACCGGCACGGGCCGGCGCGTGGCGCGGTCCACATACACATGGATGAAATGCCCGGCGGCGGCGCACAGTGGCTCGCCCTGGGCAAACAGCCCCACCTCATAGCGCACGCTGGAACCACCCAGCCGCGCCACGCGGATGCCCGCCTCCACCGTCTGTGGAAACGCCAGCGGGGCAAAGTAGTTGCACTGGGTCTCGATCACCAGGCCGATGGTTTCGCCGGCGTGGATATCGAGCACGCCCTGCTCGATCAGGTGGGCGTTCACGGCGGTGTCGAACCAGCTGTAGTAAACGACGTTGTTCACATGTCCATAGACATCGTTGTCCATCCAGCGGGTGCTGATGGAGCGGAAGGCACGATAGGCGCTGCGCGGCTGTGGCACCGGGCGCGCGGGCTGTGCGACCGGGGAAAGGGGAGCAGTGGTCATGGCCGGACATTCTGCCAGCGCGCGTGGTATTGCTGCGCCACCCGCCAGGTATTCATCTGCGCCTGAAGAGTGTCTGCCAGGTCGCGACCATAGCCACCGGCCATCGTGAAGGCCAATGGCAAGCGACGCTGCCAGGCCCAGTCGAACACCCGGCGGTCGCGGGCCTCCAGGCCGTCGTGGCTCAGGGCCAGGCGGCCCAGCCGGTCGCCCACATGGGGATCGGCACCCGCCAGATACAGCACCAGCCCGGGCGCAAAGCGCTGCTCCAGCGTGTCCAGAGCCTGCTCCAGCGCTTGCAGGTATTCGTCGTCCGCGCAGCCGTCGGGAAGCTCCACATCCAGGTCACCGACCTCCTTAAGGAACGGATAATTGCGCGCCCCGTGCAGGGACAGCGTGAACACGCTGGCATCGCAGCGAAAGATGTGCGCCGTGCCGTTGCCCTGGTGCACATCCAGGTCGATCACCGCCACCCGAAGTGGCGGCACCACGCCCGCGCTGCACCCACGCTGCCACTCGGCCTGCATCAGGCGCGCAGCCACGGCGATGTCGTTGAACACGCAAAACCCGCTGCCCTTGTCGGCATAGGCGTGATGCGTGCCACCCGCCAAGCTGCCCGCCAACCCTTGCGCCAAGGCCGCGCGACATGCTGCAATGGTGGCGCCCACCGAGCGCCGGGCGCGTTCGGCCATCACCTCGGTCCACGGAAACCCGATCTCCCGCTGCGCGGCTGCAGGCAAAGTGCCCCCAGCAATCGCCTGGACATAGCCCGGCGTGTGAACCAGGGCCAATTCATCATCAGAGGCCGGCGGGGCCACCTGAAGCTGCACTTGAGGCAACTGCTGCGCCAAGCGGTCACGCAACAGGCGGTATTTCGCCATGGGAAAGCGATGCCCCTCCGGCAGGGGCAACACAAAATGGTCTGCGTAATAGGCATGCATGACAAGATTGTGGCAATCCCGTCACCTCTGGGGAGTCGCCCCTAATATGTTGCATTGCAGCAAAAATCGCTTGCAATTGAACTGCAAGCGCCTAGAATTCTTCCCATGCTGCACTGCAACATGACTTTACCGAGTCAAGGTCAGCGCAGATGTCCGTGAACCACCTTGACCCATCCGGGTTTCATTTTTAGGAGATATGACATGTCGCTGACCGCAGAACAAATCCTGGCATCCCACAAGGCCAACATCGAAACCCTGTTTGGTCTGACCACCAAGGCCTTCGAAGGCGTGGAAAAGCTGGTTGAACTGAACGTGACCGCCTCGCGTGCCGCCCTGTCGGAAGCCGCTCAACACACCCAGGCCCTCCTGGGCGTGAAGGACGCACAGGAGCTGCTGGCACTGCAAGCCGGCCTGTTCCAGCCCCTGGCTGAAAAGACCGCCGCCTACAGCCGTCACCTGTATGACATCGCTTCGGGCACCGGCGCAGAATTCGGCAAGACCTTCGAAACCCAGACCGCCGATGCGCAAAAGGCATTCGCCAATCTGGTGGACAGCGCTGCCAAGAACGCCCCTGCTGGTTCCGAAACCGCCGTCGCCGTGATGAAGAGCGCAGTGGCCGCTGCCAACAACGCTTTCGAATCGGTGCAAAAGGCCGTCAAGCAAGCCTCTGACGTGGCCGAAGCCAACTTCAACGCTGTCGCCAGCACCGCTGCCGACGCCGCCAAGTCGGCCGCTCCTCGCAAGCGCTGAACCAGGCGCGGCGCTGCGCACTGGAGTGCAGTCTCCAGCCAGCGCCCAGGAAATGCCCTGACCATTGAGCCCATCGCCCCGAATTCGGGGCCTCCAGTTGTCTCCTTGGATCCTCTCGAAACCCCCGTTTCAGGGATCCTTTTAAAGCCCGATCTCAGGATCGGGCTTTTTTTTATCTCTGCCCCGTCCTGCCCCGCGTTGGCCCATTTGCCGCCAAGAAAAGACCGGTGGAATGGATACGCATGCCGCGCAACTACACGATGGTTTTAAGCCGCTCGACCCGAAGCAGCAGCCATCAAGCTCAAGCACCTGCGCACCGCTGGCAATCTGATGCATTGACCCAGCTTCTGAAAAATGAAGCCCCTGCCGCGAACCAAGCAATGCCGGGAAAATAAGGCAGCAGCCAACAGTCCAGATCGGGTGTCGCTCGCAGATGGCCAGTGGACTTCAACTCTTGCCCCTGGCGTGCCCCTGAAACGAAACAAGGACCCGAAGGTCCTTGTTTGTACTGGCATTTTTTGGGGTGGCTGATGGGGCTCGAACCCACGACAACAGGAATCACAATCCTGGACTCTACCAACTGAGCTACAGCCACCGTAGATTTGAATTATAGCCCGAGAAAACCGGGCTTCGCGCCAATATCCGTCAAATTTCCGATCAATCGGCTGTGGACTGTGGGCGGGGGGCCTTGATCTGAACCTTGAAGCGGTCTTTCAGCAATTCATAGTAGGCCAGCCCTTCGGCATTGCTCCACCACTGCAGGTATTGCTGGCGCTCCTGGCGGGCGACTTGCTCGTTGGGGGTCTCGCGCGGAACCAGGCGATTGACTTTGGCCACGGCGTATCCCTGCGCCCCCAGATCCACGCCGATCCAAGCTGGCAAGGTGGCTGTACTGGCACCCAATACCGCATCCACCAGACGCCGTGGCTGGTTCTGGGGTTGATCACGCGAGATCACGATGGCTGATTGCAAACCCGCGGCATTGCCGGGCGTGGCTTTCCATGCAGCCAGCTTGGCTTCGCCGTCCTTGCGCGCCAGCTCGGCGGATTTCTCGGCGATATACAGGCTGCGCACCTGCGCACGCACCTCCTCCAGTGGCAGGGTGCGTGCAGCGGTGTAGGCGCTGACGCGGGCAGCAGCCATCTGGCTGGGTCCGATTTCCACGGCTTCGGTATTGCGTTTGTTCTCGATCGAATCCGTTGAGAACAGCGCCTCCAGCAGCTTGCCGTTTGCCAACGGGCCCGTCGCTCCAGGCGCCGGTGTACGGGTGACACCTGACGCCGTCAGCACTTTGAGCCCGAGCTTTTCGGCCACGGGCTTGAGACTGTCGGATTGCTCATAGACGCCATTGGCAAACGATTCGGCCACCTCGGCAAACTTGCGCTGGGCTTGCTGTTGCTTGAGTTCGGCTTCCATGGAAGGACGCAACTCTTCAAAGCTTGGCTGACGGGGTGTCTTGATGTCCGTCAGCAAAATGATGTGATAACCGAAATCGGTTTCCACCACGTCGCTGATATCGCCTTTTTTCATCGCAAAAGCCGCGTCTTCGAACGGCTTGACCATGGCACCCAGCCCAAAGAAGTTCAGGTCTCCGCCCGACACGGCAGACCCCGCATCTTCGGAGGACTTCTTGGCAACCTCCGCAAAAGTGGCGGGCGCCTTGCGCACCTGTTCCAGCAATTGCACGGCACGCGCCTTGGCCTTTTCCCGGTCTGCCGCGGGCGCATCCTTGGGCGCATTGATCAGGATATGACTGGCCCGGCGCTCCTCCTTGCCTGCCAGGCGGGCCACGTTTTCCTTGTAATAGGTGCGCAAGTCATCTTCGTTCAGCGTGATGCCCGCACGCACGCTGTCAAGATCCAGCACCACATACTCCACGGCGGCCTGTTCGGCCTGCTGGAATGCGGAGGTGTGGGCCTTGTAGTAGCCCTCCAGATCCGCGTCGGTGGGCGCCACCTTGCCAGAAAAATCTGCAGGGTTGAAACGGGCAATCTGCACTTCGCGGCGCTGGTACAAGGCGTCCAGCGACAGCTTGACCTGCGCATCGGTGCCGAAGGCGGATCCCATCACCCCACCCATCACCTGGTTCACCGAGATGTCCCGGCGCACACTGGCCTCGAAGCCTTCAGGCGTCAGCCCTTGGGCGCCCACCAATGCGCGGTAGGCCTCGGCATCCAGCGAACCATCAGGGCGTTTCAGGGCGGCGATGGCCGGAATTTCCTGCAGGCTGCGGGCCAGGCGGCTGTCGCTGGTGACAAGGTGCATTTTCTGGGCTGCGGCCTGAAGCACCCGGTCACGAACCAGGCGTTCCAGCGTTGCATAGCGGGCCTCGGGAGAGTCGAGCAGTTTTGCATCCACCGTGGGCGACTGGGCCCGAATTCTGTCCGTCTCCATCTTGTGGGCGTTGTCCCAGTCGGTCTGCTTGATGTCATGACCATCAACGCGAGCAACCACAGCGCTCTTTTCGGAGAAATAGTTGCTGTCGATGCCCACCAGCACAAACGATGGAATGATCAACAAGAACAACAAGAACATCACGATCTTGGAGTGCTTGCGGATGGATTCAAACATGGTCGATCTTTCAGAGACAAAAAACAAAAGGCGAACTTTCGTTCGCCTTTGTTCGGTGGTGGTGGGTCCTGACGGTCTCGAACCGCCGACCTACTCCGTGTAAAGGAGCCGCTCTACCAACTGAGCTAAGGACCCCAACCTAACTGGCCATCAATTCAAGGCGTCTTTCAATGCCTTGCCTGGACGAAACTTTGGAACTTTAGCAGCTTTGATTTTAATCGCAGCGCCGGTACGGGGATTGCGACCCGTGCGGGCTGCACGCTTGCCCACTGCAAAGGTGCCGAAACCGACGAGCGAAACAGTGCCGCCCTTCTTCAGGGTCTTCTTGACGGCCTCAATCGTGGATTCCAGGGCACGCGCAGCTGCGGCCTTGGAGATGTCGGCGTTGGTAGCGATGTGCTCAATCAGTTCGGTTTTGTTCACAAGAAGCCTCTCGGAAAAGAGTTGATGGAATGTCTCGCGGGTATCTGGTCTTCACACGTCCGAAAGCACAGCCCTGGGGGCTGGACGGCATCAGACGGGGGAATGACTGGCATATGCAGCAGGCGCTGCTGCATCAGATTAAAGCCATCGAGTTTCCGGGTGTCAATACAACGCGCTGATTTGCAGCAGCGTTGCTTTGAATTCTAGTCGTATTTCACGGCGCGACGGGGCTTGCCGGGCGGTTTTGTCTCAAAGCCGCCGCATGGGCAACATTCCTGATTGACACCACGCTGATGTTGCGGGTCACAAGGCAGACGCAATGGCGCGCCCCACATCCTGGGTACTGGCTTTGCCACCCAGGTCCGGTGTGCGCGGGCCGCCGCCCTGGGGGGCAAGCACGGCCTCGATGGCAGCCAGCACGGCGTCGTGCGCGGCGCGGTAACCGAGAAAATCGAGCATCATCGCGCCGCACCAGATCTGGCCGATGGGGTTGGCAATGCCCTGCCCTGCAATGTCGGGCGCCGAGCCATGCACGGGCTCGAACAGCGAGGGCATGGTGCGCGTGGGGTTCAGGTTGGCGCTGGGTGCAATGCCGATGGTGCCGGTGCAGGCCGGGCCCAGGTCCGAAAGGATGTCGCCAAACAGGTTGCTGGCCACCACCACATCAAAGAAGTCAGGGCGCTGCACGAAGTGGGCCGTCAGGATGTCGATGTGGAATTTGTCCACCTTCACATCGGGATAGGCCTTGGCCATCTCGGCCACGCGCTCGTCCCAGTAGGGCATGGTGATGGCGATGCCGTTGGACTTGGTGGCGCTGGTCAGGTGCTTGTGGGGGCGCGACTGGGCCAGGTCGAAGGCGAACTTCAGCACGCGGTCCACGCCGTGGCGCGACATCACCGTCTCCTGCATCACGATCTCGCGCGGCGAGCCTTCGTACATGCGGCCACCGATGCTGGAGTATTCGCCTTCGGTGTTCTCGCGCACGATCAGCATGTCGATCTCACCGGGCAGGCGCGGGCTGCCGTCGCGGCGCACCACGGGCGCGATCACGCCCGGCATCAGGCGCGCGGGGCGCAGGTTGATGTACTGGTCGAACTCGCGGCGAAACAGCAGCAGCGAGCCCCACAGCGACACATGGTCGGCAATCTTCTCGGGCCAGCCTACGGCGCCAAAGTAAATCGCCTCGTGGCCGCCGATCTGGTCCTTCCAGTTGTCGGGCAGCATCTTGCCGTGCTTCTCGTAGTAGTCCCAGCTCGAAAAGTCGAAGTGGTCGAATTGCAGATCGATACCAAACTTTCGCGCGGCCTCGTCCAGCACACGCAGCCCCTCGGGCATGACCTCTTTGCCAATGCCGTCACCGGCAATGACTGCAATGCGATGCTTTGCCATTCAAATGCTCCTGAAAATATAGCTGCCCGCGCTTATCGGTCCAGCGCCAGAGGCATCAAAGACTTGAAAATTATTTGACGCGCGCCCGGATCTCGGGGAGCGCCTTCTGCAGGTAGTACACCATGGACCAGACCGTGAGCACGGCCGAGGCCCAGATGAGCCAGGTGCCCCATACGCCCGTATCGATCACGCCGAACAGGCGCCCGTCGTACAGCAGGAAGGGGATGGCCAGCATCTGCACCGTGGTCTTGACCTTGCCGATCATGTGCACGGCCACGCTCTTGCTGGCACCGATCTGCGCCATCCATTCGCGCAGGGCCGAGATCGCGATCTCGCGGCCGATGATGATGAGGGCCACGAACACGTCGGCACGCTGCAGGTGCACCAGCACCAGCAGCGAGGCGCACACCAGGAACTTGTCGGCCACCGGATCCAGGAACGCGCCAAAGGACGAGGTCTGGTTGAGCTTGCGGGCCAGGTAGCCGTCCAGCCAGTCGGTGGCGGCAAACACCACGAACATCACGGTGGCAATCAGGTTGCGCGTGGCCGGGTCCAGCGGCGCGTAGAACACCCCCACGATCAAAGGTATCGCGACGATGCGCGTCCAGGTCATCAAGGTGGGGATAGTCCAGAACATGGCGACGATTGTGTCACGGCGCGGCCGTGGAACCTTGGAGGGTGCTTATCTCAACGCCCTGTAAATTTCTTCTGCCAGCTCGCGCGAGATGCCATCCACGGTGGCCAGGTCTTCCACACTCGCAGACGCCACCCCGCGCACGCCGCCAAACCGCTGCAGCAGCCGGGCACGCTTCTTGGGGCCCACCCCCGCAATTTCTTCGAGCTGGCCGCCGCCCACACGCACCTTGGCCCGTGCGGCGCGCATGCCGGTGATGGCAAAGCGGTGGGCCTCGTCGCGGATCTGCGCCACCAGCATGAGCGCGGCCGAATCCTTGCCCAGATACACCTTCTCGCGCCCATCGGCAAACACCAGCTCTTCGAGGCCGACCTTGCGGCCCTCGCCCTTTTCAACGCCAACGATGCGCGTGAGGTCCAGGCCCAGCGCGGTGAACACTTCGCGGGCCACAGCCACCTGGCCTTTGCCGCCGTCGATCAGCACCAGGTCGGGCAGGCGCGCCACGCCCTTGGGCTTGACGGCGCCGTCGGCCTGCGTGGCATCGGACGGCGGGGGCGCCGCAAAGTCGATGCCGCCCGCCTCGCGCGCAGCCTCGGCCACCTTGCTGTAGCGGCGCGTGAGCACCTGGCGCATGGCGGCGTAGTCATCGCCGCCGGTGACGCCTTCGATCTTGTAGCGGCGGTATTCGCTGCTCTGCATCTTATGGTGGTGGAACACGACGCACGATGCCTGGGTGGATTCGCCCGCCGTGTGCGAGATGTCGAAGCACTCGATGGTGAGCTGGTCCAGGTCTTCGGGCGGCAGATCCAGTGCCTCGGCCAGGGCACGGGTACGGGCCTGCTGCGAGCCCTCTTCCGCCAGCAGCCGCGCCAGTTGCAGGTCGGCGTTCTTCTGCGCCATGTCCAGCCAGGCGCGGCGCTGCTCGCGCGGCTGGTGGATCGCATTCACGCGCAGGCCACCTTGTTCGGTCAGTGCATCCAGCAGCGCCTTGTCCACCGGCACGCTGGTCACCAGCAGCGGAGGCACGGGCACGCCGATGTAGTGCTGGGCGATGAAGGCTTCCAGCACCAGGGCCTCCACCGGGCGCACGGGGCGAGACGGGGCAACCACTGTCTCCTCCGCGCCATCGCCGCCCTCTTCTTCAAACACCGCGGCCGCATCTTCGACATGCACCGGAAAGTACGGCCGGTCGCCCAAATGTCGGCCGCCGCGCACCATGGCCAGGTTGACGCAGGCGCGGCCACCCTGCACCCGCACGGCCAGGATGTCCACGTCCTTGTCGTCCGCTGTTTCGATGGCCTGCTGGTGCAGCACGCGCGACAGGGCCTGGATCTGGTTGCGCACCTCGGCCGCCTGCTCGAACTCGAGCTTGTCGGAGTGCGCCATCATGCGCGCCTCCAGCGCCTGCAGCAGCTCCTGCGTTTCGCCGCGCAGCAGGGCCTCGGCATGCAGCACATCGGCCGCATAGGCCTCGGGCGAAATCAGGTTGACGCAGGGCCCGGTGCAACGCTTGATCTGGTACAGCAGGCAGGGCCGCGTGCGGTTGGCAAACACCGTGTCTTCGCAGGTGCGCAGCCGGAACACCTTTTGCAGCAGCTGGATGGTTTCCTTGACCGCCCAGGCGCTGGGGTACGGGCCGAAGTAGCGGTGCTTTTTATCGACCGCGCCCCGGTAGTAGGCCATGCGCGGAAACACCTGACCCGGTGCGTCGCTGCGGCTGCCCGATCCGGGTACGCCGGTGATCTTGAGGTAGGGATAGCTCTTGTCGTCGCGGAACAGGATGTTGAACTTGGGGTTCAGCGTCTTGATGAGGTTGTTTTCCAGCAGCAGCGCCTCGGCCTCGGAGCGCACCACCGTGGTCTCCATGCGCACGATCTTGCTGACCATGTGGCCGATGCGCGTGCCGCCATGGTTCTTCTGGAAGTAGCTGGAGACGCGCCGCTTGAGGTTGAGCGCCTTGCCCACGTAGAGCAGCGCATCCTGCGCGTCGAAATAGCGGTAGACACCCGGCAGCGCCGGCAGCGCAGCCACCTGCGCCAGGAGTTCTTCGGAATGCACATCAGACATGGCGCATATTGTGGCCGCGCGCCAGGCCCCCTTGAGAAACCAGCTCTCGAACGCTATTATTTACATAGCTACCAGCGCAATAAAACATGCGCTAGCAGCCTATTGGAGCATTATTCTGCTTCGATCTTGGCGCTCTTCACCACGCTGGCCCAGCTGGCCAGATCGGTCTTGACCTTCTCGCCCAGCTGCGCGGGGCTTTGGTAGTCGGCCGTCGCGCCCTGCTCCTGCGCCTTTTGCTTGAAGGCCGCGCTCTGCACCACGGTACGGATGTCGGCGGTGAGCTTGTCCACCACCGGTTTGGGCACACCAGCCGGCGCAAACAGCGCAAACCACGACGTGGCGTTCACACCGGGGTAGCCCGCCTCGGCCGTGGTGGGCGCATCGGGCAGGCTGGGCAGGCGCTCCTTGCCGGTCACGGCCAGGACGCGCAGCTTGCCGCTGGCGATATGGGGCATGAAAGGCGGCGCGGTGCCAAACGTCAGGTCGACCTGGCCGCCCAGCAGGTCCTGCAGCGCGGGGCCCGTGCCTTTGTAGGGCACATGGACCATCTTGATGCCGCCCTGCTGCTCCAGCATGGCACCGGTCACATGCTGCAGCGAACCGTTGCCCGAAGAGGCGTAGTTGAGCTTGCCCGGGTTGGCCTTGGCGTAGGCCATCAGCTCAGGCAAGGACTTCACCGGCAGGTCATTGCGCACCACGATGATCTGCGGCGCCGAAATCACGTTGGCAACCGGCTGAAAGTCGCTCTGCGCCCACTGGGCCACCTTGGTCAGGTGGGGCGAGATCACGTGGTAGCCCGAGTACTGCATGAACAGCGTGTAACCATCGGCCTCGGCGCGCTTGACGATGCTGGCCGCAATGTTGCCATTGCCACCGCCCTTGTTGTCCACCACCACCGACTGACCCAGCACCGGGCCGAGCGCCTGCGCCACCATGCGCGCCGACAGGTCGGTGGTGCCGCCAGCAGCGGTGGGCACCACCATGGTCACGGGTTTGGTGGGATAGGCGCCTTGCGCCCAGGCGGCACTGCCCAGGCCTAGACCCAGCACGGTGATGGCCAGGGTGGTGAATGGCTTGCGATGGATTTTCATGCGGTGTCTCCGTTTGCACTGTGGTTGAATATTGTCCGGCGGGGCGGCGAGCTTGCAGCCACCGCCCATCCCATCAATCGACCGTGGCGCCGGTGTCCTTGACGACCCGGCTCCACTTGGGCAGGTCGGACTGAACCAGCGCCGCCAGCTGCGCCGCCGTGCCCTTGAAGGGCTCGCAGCCCACGGTGGCCAGTTTCTCGACCACGTCCTTATGCTCCAGCGCGCGGGCCACCTCGGCCTGCAGCTGCGCAACGATGGGCGCGGGCGTACCAGCCGGGGCAAACAGCGCATACCAGGGAGCCTGGCCAAAGCCCTTGATGGTTTCGCCAATGGTGGGTGCATCGGGCAGCGCGGCCACGCGCTTTTCGTTGACCACGCCGAGCACCTTGAGCTTGCCCGCCTTGATGAAGGCAATGGCCGAGGGCAGGCTTTGCACCGACAGGGGCACCTGCCCGCCCACCACATCGGTAGCGGCCGCCGCCGAGCCCTTGTAGGGAATGTGCTGCAGCTGGATGCCTGCGGCCTTTTGCAGCATCTCGCCGATCAGGTGGTTCAGCGTGCCATTGCCTGCTGAAGCGATCGAATACTTGCCGGGGCTGGCCTTGGCCAGCGCAACCATCTCCGCCACGGTGTTGGCGGGAAAGGATGGGTGCGCCACCAGCACATAGCCTGCCGTGGCCACGGGCGCCACGGGCGTGAAGTCCTTCACCGGATCAAAGCCGGGGTTCTTGTACAGCGCGGGGCCAATGACGTGGGCGCTGTCGGCGGTGAGCATCAGCGTGTAGCCATCGTTGCGCGCGCGGGCCGTGGCTGCAGTTGCCAACGTGCCGCCCGCGCCGGGGCGGTTGTCCACGATCACGCTCTGGCCCAGCTGCTCGGTGAGTTTTTGCGCCAGCACGCGGGCGATGGCATCGTTGGCGCCGCCAGCGGCCTGGGGCACCACCACGGTGATGGATTTGGACGGGTACTTGTCCTGCGCGCCCGCCGCCAGTGCGGCAGAACACAGCACGGCGGCGGTGAAGAGGCGGCGGGACAGCGCGGTGGGATGGAAGGTCATGGCTTTTGTCTCCTGGTGTTATGGGGAATGCGGGGCGCGCAGTATTCAACGGGAAAGCGCTCTTTCGCGAATGGCTTCGAAATCGGCAGGTACCGGGTGCAGCGCCAGGCGCGGCCCCGCCTTGGCGATCTGGCTGGGAATGTCGTGACCGATGAGCGCGGGCAGGCGCTGCGCGGCGCCAATGAGCTGCGCCAGATCCACACCCGTGTCATAGCCCATGAGCTGCAGCGCATGCACGATCTCCTCGCTGCACGCATTGCCGCTGGCACCCGGCGCATAGGGGCAGCCGCCCAGCCCGCCCAGCGAGGCATCGAACCGGTCGGCGCCCGCGTCGACGGCTGCCAGCACATTGGCCAGGCCCATGCCGCGCGTATTGTGGAAATGCAGCGTGAAATCCACGCCCGGCCAGCGCGCACGGGCAGCGGCCGTGAGCTGGTGCACCTGCGTGGGGTAAGCCATGCCCGTGGTATCGCACAGCGTGACGCCGCGCACGCCCAGATCGGCAAAACGCTGCACCCAGCCCAGCACCTCGGCCGGTGCCACATCGCCCTCCATGGGGCAGCCGAACACGCAGGACAGCGAGACATTCACCGCCACGCCCGCCGACTGTGCCATGGCCACCACCTGCGCCAGCGCAGCAAACGACTGGGCCTGGGTCATGCGCAGGTTGGCCAGGTTGTGCGTGGCACTCACCGACATCACGAGGTTGAGCTCATCGGTGCGCGCCTCGATGGCGCGCTCGGCACCGCGCAGATTGGGCACCAGCGCGGTGTAGACGGTGCCGGGGCGACGCGTGATCTCGCGCATGACGATCTCGGCATCTTTCAGCGCCGGGATGGCTGCGGGCGAGGTGAACGAGGTGACCTCGATCTTGGACAGGCCCGCATTCGACAGCGCATTCACCAGCGCGATCTTGTCCTCGGTGGGCACAAAGGCCTGCTCCATCTGCAGGCCGTCGCGCGTGCCCACTTCCTGGATGTGGATGCGGCGGCCCGCGCCCTCCCACACGGTGTTGGATGCACTCATTGAATCACTCCCTTGCTGCGCAGCAGCGCAATCTGTTCGAGCGTCAGGCCCGCCTCTGCCAGCACGGCATCGGTGTCGTCGCCCAGGTGCGGCGCACTGCTGCGGATGGTGCCGGGCGTGGCCGAGAGCTTGGGCACGATACCGGGCACCTCCACCGTGTAGCCATCGCGCGTGGTCTGCGAGAGCAGCATGTCGCGGGCGCGGTAGTGCGGGTCTTCGGCGATGTCCTTGGCGGTGTAGACCTTGCCGGCGGGCACGCGGGCAGCGCCCAGGGCATCCAGCACCTGCTGCACTGTGCGCTGCGCGCTCCACGCTTGAATAGCGGCGTCGAGCTCCTGTACGCGGGCCACGCGGCCCGCGTTGTCGGCCAGGTCTGGCGCGGCGGCCAGATCGGGACGGCCAATGGTATCCATCAGCCGCTTGAAGATGCTGTCGCCGTTGCCCGCCACCAGCACCCAGCCGTCCTGGCAGGGGTAGGCGTTGGACGGGGCGATGCCCGGCAGCGCGCTGCCTGCTGCCTCGCGCACGGCGCCAAAGGCGCTGTATTCGGGGATCAGGCTTTCCATTACGTTGAACACGGCCTCGTGCAGCGCCACGTCGATCACCTGGCCCTGGCCGCCGTTGACCTTGCGGTGGTACAGCGCCATAAGCACGCCGATGGTGCCGTGCAGCGCCGCCAGCGTGTCGCCAATCGACACGCCCACGCGCACCGGCACGCGGCCGGGCTCGCCGGTGAGGTGGCGCAACCCGCCCATGGCCTCACCAATCACGCCAAAGCCCGGCAGGTCGCGGTAGGGGCCGGTCTGGCCATAGCCCGAGATGCGCAGCATCACCAGGCCGGGGTTGAGCGCCTGCAGCTCCTGCGGCGACATGCCCCAGCCTTCCAGCGTGCCGGGGCGGAAGTTCTCGATCAGCACATCGGCCTCGGCAATCAGCTGGCGGGCAATATCCTGGCCCTCCTTCTGGCGCAGGTCCAGCGCCACCGAGCGCTTGTTGCGCGACTGCACCTGCCACCAGACCGAAGTGCCGTCCTTGATGAGGCGCCAGTTGCGCAGCGGGTCACCGGTCTCGGGGGCTTCGATCTTGATCACATCGGCGCCAAACTCGCCCAGCGTCTTGCCGCAAAACGGCCCGGCGATGAGCTGGCCCATTTCGACCACGCGCACGCCAGCGAGGGCGGCAGGGCTGAGGTCCTGAAGTGATTGCGGCGAATTCATGCAGTGTCATCTCCGCAGGCATGCAGCCTGTGTGGGTCTGGCCCGCATCATGCGCAGGCCCGCGCCAGCCGTAAAACGCTGATGCACGAAGCTGCCATCGCAAACCGGCATGGCGACAAGGTACGATCAACGCACCCCATGAAACTCGACCCCGTCTCCCTGCGCCTGTTCGTTGCCGTGATGGAAGAAAACACCATCGCCGCCGCCGCCGCGCGCGAACACCTGGCAGCATCGGCCGTGAGCCGACGCCTGGCCGACCTGGAGGCCGCACTGCAGGTGGCACTGTTCACCCGCAGCAACCGCGGCACCGAGCCCACCGCGGCGGCGTTTACCCTGCTGAACCTGGCGCGCGGCGTGCTCAACGACCTCGATGGCATTGCCAGCCAGATGCGCGAATACGGCAGTGGCGTGCGCGGCCATGTGCGCGTGGTGGCCAACATCTCGGCCATCACGCAGTTCCTGCCGGGCGAGCTGCAGAGCTTTCTGGCGCTGCACCCACAGGTCGATGTGCGCCTGCAGGAACAGATCAGCACGGCGATTGCGCAGTCGGTGGCCGAGAACGCCGCCGATGTGGGCATCCTCAACCATGGCAACTATGGCGAGCGCATCACGCTGCTGCCCTACCGCAGCGACGAACTGGTGCTGATCGTGCCCACGGGCCACCTGCTGGCCCGGCGCAAGGCGGTGCGCCTGGCCGAAGCCCTGCCCTTTGCCTTTGTCGGCATGCACCCGGGCAGCGCCGTCAACAACCAGCTCATGCGCGCCGCCGCCGAGGTGGACCTGCCCCTGCGGCTGCGCATCCAGGTCACCAGCTACGACGCGCTGTGCCTGATGGTGGCCGCCGGCCTGGGCATTGGCGTGATGCCGCGCGGCAGCGCCTCGCTCTACCGCGGCACGCTGGCCATCCGGGCCATCACGCTGAACGAACCCTGGGCGCAGCGGCGGCTGATGCTGTGCGTGCGCGCCGAAGAATCCCTCTCCAGCGTCGCGCGGCTGCTGGTGGACCACCTGCGCAATCCGCCACAAGCGGCCGCCACGCCATGACCGCGCCCTTCGCCCCCCTGCAATGGGATGTTTTCTGCCGTGTGATCGACAACTTTGGCGACATCGGCGTGTGCTGGCGCCTGGCCACACAATTGGCCGGGCAAGGCCAGCGGGTGCGCCTGTGGGTGGACGACGCCTCGGCACTGCAATGGATGGCGCCCCACGGCTGCCCGGGCGTACAGGTGCGCGCCTGGGACGCGCCCGTGCCAGCCGCCCACGAGGCCCCACCCGACGTGATGCTGGAAGCGTTCGGTTGCGAAATTGCTCCCGATTTCATAGCTTACAGCATACAGCAGGCAATCACCAGGGGCCAAAAACCTGTCTGGATCAACCTCGAATACCTGTCGGCAGAGGCGTACGTGGAGCGCAACCACCGGCTGCCCTCCCCTCTGCTCACCGGCCCCGCCGCCGGCTGGACCCGCTGGTTTTTCTACCCTGGCTTCACCCCCGCCACCGGTGGCCTGCTGCGCGAGCCCGACCTGATGGCCAGGCGCGAGGCGTTCGACCACTGCGGCTGGCGCGCCGCGCACGCCGCGGCCTTCGGCCTGGGCGATATCGGGCCAGAGCACCGCTGGATGTCGCTGTTCTGCTACGAGCCCGCCGCCCTGCCCGCTCTGCTGGGGCAATGCCAAGCGCAGCCCACGCAGTTGCTGGTCACCCCCGGCCGCCCCACGGCGGCTGTGCAGGCAGCCTTGACAGAAGATAGGGGCGAAATCGCCCCCAAGCGCTTATCAGACAAGCGCGAGCAGCTAACTGTTTCATACCTTCCGCACCGCCCGCAGGCGGCATTCGACGAGATGCTCTGGGCCTGCGACTTCAACGCCGTGCGCGGCGAGGATTCGCTGGTGCGGGCGCTGTGGGCCGGGCAGGCGCTGGTCTGGCACATCTACCCGCAGCACGACAACGCCCACCACGACAAGCTGTGGGCCTTTCTCGACTGGCTGCAGGCCCCCGCATCGCTGCGGCAATTCCACGCCACCTGGAACGGGCTGGACAACGCACCGCTGCAATGGCCCGACGACAACACCCTGTCGGAGTGGACCGCCTGCATTGCCGCCGCCCGCGCACGCCTTCTGACGCAGGACAATCTGGTGGCACAACTTTTGGGCTTTGTCGCCGAAAAACGGTAAAATTCAAGGCTTTGCGCAAAACGGGTGCGGCACATCGGTGCAAGCCCCGAGCGCATTCCCGCCGCGGAACATGCATTGGCACGGCGCGCCTTCAGCCCCTGAAGGTCACCCGCCCCTGCGTTGAGCGGCCCCAACCCAAGCAACCTGCTATGAAAATCGCTCAAGAAATCCGCGCCGGCAACGTCATCATGCACGGCAAGGACCCCATGGTCGTCCTCAAGACCGAATACGCCCGCGGCGGCCGCGGCGCCGCCACCGTGCGCATGAAGCTCAAGAGCCTCATCGCCAACTTCGGCACAGAAATCGTGTTCAAGGCCGACGACAAGATCGACAACGTCATCCTCGACAAAAAGGAGTGCACCTACTCCTACTTCGCCGATCCGTTGTATGTGTGCATGGACGCCGACTACAACCAGTACGAAGTCGAAGCCGAAAATATGGGCGATGCCCTGAACTACCTCGAAGATGGCATGGCCCTGGAAGTGGTGTTCTACGACGGCAAGGCCATCTCGGTCGAGCTGCCCACCAGCGTAGAGCGCGAAATCACCTGGACCGAACCCGCCGTCAAGGGCGACACCTCCGGCAAGGTTCTCAAGCCCGCCAAGATCGCCACCGGCTTCGAAGTGCCCGTGCCGCTGTTCGTCAGCCAGGGCGACAAGATCGAAATCGACACCCGCACCGGCGAATACCGCAAGCGCGTCTGAGGCTTGCGCCTCCGCCCAACAAAAAGGCTTCCCGAGGGAAGCCTTTTTTACTGGTCATATTTGGTTCTAGCGTTTGATGGAAAATCGCCAGCAACCATTCAAACCATAGCAACCGCAGCGACCAACAGGATCACACCGGCACGGCCACCAGGTCATGCCCCTGCGTGCCCACGATGCGCGCACGCGTGAATTCACCCACCTTGAGCTGCTTGCTGATCTTCTCCGGTGGCAGCAGATGCACCACGCCATCAATCTCGGGTGCGTCGGCATAGCTGCGGCCCCGGCCGCCCTTCTTGCCCAAAGCGGGGGCATGGTCCACCAGCACCTGCATGGTGGCGCCCACGCGGCGCTGCAGCTTGGCAATCGACACCTCTTCGGCCACGGCCATGAAGCGGGCGCGGCGCTCTTCGCGCACTTCCAGGGGCAGCATGCCGGGCAGCTCGTTGGCGGCAGCGCCATTCACGTCGCTGTAGGCAAAGCAGCCTGCACGGTCGATCTGCGCCTCGCGCACGAAGTCGAGCAGGTGCTGGAACTCTTCTTCCGTCTCGCCCGGAAAGCCCGCGATGAAGGTGCTGCGGATGACCAGCTCGGGACAGGCCTCGCGCCAGCGCTGGATACGCTCGAGGTTGCGCTCGCCGCTGGCAGGGCGCTTCATGCGCTTCAAGACATCGGGGTGGCTGTGCTGGAACGGCACGTCCAGGTACGGCAGCACCTTGCCCGTGGCCATGAGCGGGATGATCTCGTCCACGCTGGGGTACGGGTACACATAGTGCAAACGCACCCAGGCGCCATAGGGCTCGGCGATCTCGCCCAGCGTCTGCACCAGCTCCAGCATGCGCGTCTTGACAGGCTTGCCATCCCAGAAACCGGTGCGGTATTTCACGTCCACGCCATAGGCCGACGTGTCCTGGCTGATCACCAGCAACTCCTTCACGCCGCCTTCGAACAGCGCCTTGGCCTCGCTGAGCACATCCCCCACCGGGCGCGACACCAGGTCGCCGCGCATCGACGGGATGATGCAGAAGGTGCAGCGGTGGTTGCAGCCCTCGCTGATCTTCAGATACGCATAGTGCCTAGGCGTGAGCTTGATGCCCGCCACGCCGAAACTGCCCGGCACCAGGTCCAGAAATGGATCGTGCGGCTTGGGCAGGTTCAGGTGCACGGCATCCATCACCTCCTGCGTGGCGTGCGGGCCGGTGACGGCGAGCACGCTGGGGTGCATCTCGCGCACCATGTTGCCGCCACCCTCGCCCGCGCGCGCGCCCAGGCAACCGGTGACGATGACCTTGCCGTTCTCGGCCAGCGCCTCGCCGATGGTGTCCAGGCTTTCCTTGACGGCATCGTCAATGAAGCCGCAGGTGTTGACGATGACGAGATCGGCACCGTCGAAGGTTTTGGAGGTTTCGTAACCCTCTGCGCTCAGTTGCGTCAGGATCAGCTCGGAATCGGTCAGCGCCTTGGGGCAGCCGAGACTGACGAATCCGACCTTGGGGATTTTTGGGGGGGAGAGTGCTTCGCTCATATCCCTGTATTGTCCCAGTTCCAGCACCGGGCAGGTTGGCAAGGGCTGATCCAACCCTTTTTCAGCGCTTCAAACCAAAGGCGCCGAGCATCTGCTCGGTCTGCTTTTGCATCTGCTCCTGCATCTGGGTCAGCATGGACTGCGACTGCTCGACATAGTTGCCCATCATGCCCTTGAGCATGGGCGACTGCAGGTTCATGAACTGCGCCCACATCTCGGGCGTCACGCTTTGCGACTGCTCGGCCAGCTTGGCCTGCACTTCGGTGAAGGCCTGCACGTTCTTCTCCAGATAGGCGCCCATGAAGCCCTGCATCGCGTGGCCGTAGAAGCGGATGATGTTGGCCAGCACCGCCTCGGTGAACATGGGCGCGCCGCCCGCCTCTTCCTCCAGAATGATCTGCAGCAGGATGCTGCGCGTGAGGTCTTCGCCCGTCTTGGCATCGCGCACCACCACATTCTGGTGTTCCATGACAAGCTGGCGCACTTCGGCCAGGGTGATGTAGGTGGATGTATCCGTGTCGTACAGGCGGCGATTGGGGTACTTCTTGATCACGCGCTGCGCTATCTTGGCGGCGGGGGCGCTTTTCTTGTCGGGCACTACGGACTCCTCGGGCCTGATGCCCATTTATTGCAGTGCAACAGATTCTAGAGAGTGAGGGGCACTGTGCCGGCGAAGGATTACCCTGATGGCCCGGCGCGGATCAGGCCGAACGGCCTTGCCCCCATGGCGTCCGTTGCGCACGGAGAATGCCCTACCCCTTGAACGAGTGCAGTGGGCCAGACGGCAGCGCTGCGCCCCCATAACCTCAGCCAACTGCCGATACCAATAAAAAAACCTTCCAGACCATTGATCTGGAAGGTTTTGTACCAATGGTGAGTTGGTAGGCGCGATTGGACTCGAACCAACGACCCCCACCATGTCAAGGTGGGGAATTGAGTTTTAACGAGGTTTCGTGAAGTCTAATTTCTCTCTGTAGCTATAGAAATAAGGCTTCACTAGCTACCAAAACTGACCTACACTATTTCCGTACTCTCTACGTGCGGAAAAATGACAGCCATCTCCAAAGTTTCAGACCGGGAAAAGCTCAAGCCACGGCGCGAACCATACTGGCACCGCGTCAGTGCTGGCTGCTACCTTGGCATTCGTGTGCTGACCGCATCAAGCCCCGGCTCCTGGGTGGCGCGGTATCGAGACACCGACACCGAGAAACAACATTACAAAGCGCTGGGCACGCTAGACCACCTGCCCGACAACGAGCGCTTCGACGCGGCGGTCAAGGCGGCGCGGGAATGGTTCAACCACCTTGGCATGGGCGGCAGCACCGAGACATTCACCGTCAAGGACGCCTGCGACCGCTACGTCAAACACCTGACGCGCACCAAAGGCGACAAGGCCGCACACGATGTAAAGCGCCGTTTCGACCAGTACGTTCTGGACAACACGCGGTTTGCAAACACCGAGCTTGCCAAGCTCAAACCCGTATCTGTCGAATCCTGGCGCAACCGCCTTCAAGACCGCGCCACTAAGGACGGCGGCGTTCGGACTGCCTCAACGTTGAACCGCGACATGACAAGTTTCAGGGCGGCGCTGAACCTGGCGCACGCTGATGGCCTTGTCGCCAGCACCCTACCCTGGCGCGGCAAGCTGACCCCCATCAAGGGCGCGGACGGACGGCGTGACGTGTATCTCGACCGCACCCAGCGAAAGAAGCTGATCGAGGCCGCAGCGCCTGACCTGGGCCTTTTCCTTCGGGCACTTTGTCTGCTGCCACTTCGACCTGGTGCGCTGGCTGCACTGACCGCTGGCAGCTACGACAAGCGCCTGCTGACCCTGACGATCGGCAAGGACAAGGCCGGGAAAGACCGCAAGATCAAGCTCCCACCAGCTACTGCGGCGGCATTCGAGGCGGCGGCGAAGGACAAGCTGCCCACCGCACCATTGTTCGCCAGGGCAGACGGCAAAGCCTGGAACAAGGACGCATGGAAACACACATTCCGCGATGCGGCAGACGCTGCAAAACTCCCCTCTGACGCGACGATGTACACGCTCAGGCATTCCACCATTACCGACCTGGTGCACGGCGGCCTGGACTTGCTGACTGTGGCGCAAATCTCGGGCACCAGTGTGAGGATGGTTGAGGCGCACTACGGACATCTGCGCAGCGAAGTCGCTGCAACCGCACTTGAAAGGCTCGCACTGTGACGAATTTCCAAATCATCATGCTGCGCCGCCTGAGCGCTGAATTTGACGTTGACACGACGCCTGCGCAGGGCCTCGAGGGCGCGGCCTTGGATGCCTGGATCGAACGCGCAGAGGATGCGCTGTTCGAGGAACTGATCGCAACACAATAACCGGCAAGCCCTGCGCCGGATCATGCAGGGCAACAAGGCGACAGCCAGGGCGAAGGAACCGCCCCGACTGTCTAACCACAACGAAAGAAGGACTTTCACCATGGCTATTCACGAGCATAACGAAAAAGACACCGAAGCCCGCATGGAGCTGTCACGACTGGCGAATCTGGAAATCAGCAAGCTGGCAGAGGCCGCAGCGGACATATGCAAGGACGACGACCGCCCGATATTCCACGGCATCATGGCCCGCATCAAAACGCTGTCAGAGATCATCTTCTACGCCCAAAAGCTGCACGGACGCGACGAAGGCGACGAACCCAGCACGCGAGACCTGGAGAGGATTTACTCAGGCCTGCTGGCCTAGCCACATTCGATCGCTGCAAATGCCTGGAGGTGGATGAATGACTTCTGCGCCAAAACGCCAAACGCTGGAGTCCCTGGGGGTCACATGCCTGACATCCGAGGCCGAAAAGCTCGCTGCAAGGCTGTCATTCGCTGCGGACGTGCCGCGCTGGAAAGCAGAGTGGGACGCGCTACAGACCACACCAGAATGGCGCGCCATGAAAAAGCTGGAAGCAGGCATTGCAGCCTTGCAGGCGGATCCAGAAATCACCGCCAACGAAATGTGCAAAGACTTGCTGGAACTGCTCCAACAACTGCTGGAACGCGCGTGGCCGCACCATGACGTGAAAAAGATCGTTGCCCCCATGCAAGCCCACTTCGACGGCGAAAGGAGCAAGAAGGCGCTCGACAAGAAGCAGGAGAAGAAGGACAACGAACGCCACATCTACAGCAACTTTCTAGACGAACAGAAAGACATTTTCGACACCCCACGACTAGCCACAAGACTTAGAAAAGCCTTTGGAATCAACAGTGTTAGGGGGGCAGAGGATGAGGTGAGGCGCTGGAAAAAGTTACGCGATGCCGGGAAAACGGAAGGAACGGGCGGCGAGGCGTCAAAAAAAACCGGAAGTGCCAAATAGACTTCATACCGTGGAAAAGAAAAAGCCGGGCTCCTACACCCGGCAATTTCCCCCACACAAAAGAGCTTGAGGCCCGTTGTGCAGTTCTCCTTCAGACAGAGACTTGCATTACACCACTTTGAAAAGTGGGGCCGCAAGCGTTTTCCGTACAAACGCGAAAGGCTTTCAATATGCAAGCTGCATCCACCCAAGTCACCCTACTGCGCAAGCCGCAGGTTCTCGCCCGCACCGGCATCCCCAAAAGCTCCTGGGATCGCGGCGTCCGTCAAGGCCGCTACCCCAAGCCAGTCAAGATCGGCGTCCGCGCCATCGCCTGGACTTCTACGTCCATTGACGCGCTGATTTTCGACCTGATCGAAAAGTCGCTCGAAGCCGAGTAAGGGGCAGCAATGACCACTACTCCACATGGCATCACGCCAGCCCCCGGCGTACCCGACGACAAGACATTTCACACCATCGCGGCACGCTTCGCCCTGAAAGGCCATGCGCTTAACCGCACCGTGCGCGCCGACGATGGCCGCGTCACCTACGTGGTGAGCCGCTGGGCTCAATCCCGCGTGTTCACCCATTGGCACGATGTGCAGGCTTTCCTGGTGATGGTGGGAGGTGCAGCATGACCACTCACGAAACAACCGCGCTCGAAATCCTCGACGCTGGCCAGCCCACTGCACTAGAGCTTGCCGAGCGCATCAGTATGCGCGTGCGAATGGCCGAAACCCACGCGAAGAAGGCATTGGAGTACGCGCTCGAAATAGGCGCGCTTTTGAACGAGGCAAAGCCCCTGGTGAAGCATGGCGACTGGGATAAGTGGTTGACCGAGCATTGCAACCTTGCTTCCCGCACCGCCAGGGCTTACATGAAATTGGCGAAGGACTTCCCCAGTCTGCCGGAACCAGAACGGCAACGCGTTGCCAGTTTGCCCGTGCGCGAAGCTGTGAAGGCCATCGCCACCGACCCGACCCCGCCCACCACCGAAAAGGTTTTACCGGCGGCTGCGCCGCGTAGGCGTGAAGAACGTGAACGAGTGTCTGCGAAGTTCAGCTCCACCGCCAAAAGCATCCGGGATGCTGCCAAGCGTATCGGCCAGTTCATGGACATCAAGCCCGCCCAAGTGACTGCGCTGCGCACCAAGTTGCAGGACATGCTGATCGAGCTGGATCAATTGCAGCAAGGGGGTGCCGAGTGACCTTCGAGCCAGACACCATCAAGACCGTGGCCGCCCTGCTGCTGGGTGAGCCGAACTCGCAACTGTCCAAAGAAAACGATATTCGTTACGGCACAAACGGCAGTCTTTCAATCGACCCCGACAAGAACAGGTTCTTCGACCATGAGGCCAACGAGGGCGGCGGCATCCTCGACCTGATCCGTCGCAATAACGGATTGCAGACCCGTTCGCAGGCTCTGGATTGGCTCAAGGAGCATGGCATTGCCACACCTGCGCCGCACCCCGTGACAGCCCGCATGGCGCAGCGGCGCAAAGAAGCCACGTCTGCCAGTGCCACAGAAAAGCCCGTCACAGACCGCGTGGAAAGCACCGTCACAGCACCTGCAGAAAAGCCCGTCAAGGCCCGCGTTATCGCAACCTATGACTACCGCGCCGAGGATGGCAGTTTGCTGTTTCAGGTTCAGCGCTTCGAGCCGAAGAAGTTCGTTCAGCGCCGCCCCAACGGCGACGGCTGGGAATACAAGGTGCAAGGCACGCGCCAGGTGCCCTACCGTCTGCCCGAGCTGGTGGCCGCGCCCCTGGGTTCGGCCATCTACATCGTGGAGGGCGAGAAAGACGCGGATCGTCTGGCAGCGCTGGGCCTGGTGGCTACCTGCAATGCGGGCGGCGCTGGCAAGTGGAAATCCTGCCATTCTGAGCACCTGAAAGACCGCACCGTCATCCTGATCCCTGACAACGACGACGCTGGCCGCGATCATGTGCAGAAAGTCGCAAAGAGCCTCAAGGGCATAGCGGCGCATGTTCGCATCATGGAATTGGCTGGACTGCCAGAAAAGGGTGATGTGTCGGACTGGATGGACGCGGGCGGCACCGTGGAGGAACTGATCGCCGCGCCCACGGTATCGCCAGCCAAGGCACCAGACGCTGGTGGCGACGACGACGACGAAGAAGAAAAAAAGCGCAGCCAGACGGACATGCTTGTCGAATTCGCAAGCTCTCACTTCGAGCTGCTGCACGACAAAAACGGCGATGTGTTTGCACGCGACGCCCACACGGGCGAGGTTCGCCGCCTGGGTGGCCGTCAGTTCAAAGACCGTTTGATCGCTGGGTTCTACAAGCAAAAAGAAGTCGCTGTTCGTGACCAGTCTTTGCGCGAGGCGCTGGGCACGCTGCAAGCCCTGGGCCGCTACAACGGCGAGCCGCAGGCCGTGCACGTTCGCTGTGCTGCGCACGGCGGCAAATACTACTTGGACTTGTGCGAGCCCGGTAACAGTCGTGCAATCGAGCTGGCCGCAGGGCACTGGCGCATCGTGGAGAACCCGCCTGTTTTGTTCGTGCGAGGCGAGGCCATGCAGCCATTGCCAACGCCAGTGAAGGGTGGAAGTCTGGCCAGGCTGTGGGACACCGCCAACGTGCCCGAAAACCTGCGCATCCTTGTCGTGACGTGGCTGATCGACTCTATCCGGCCGGACACGCCTTACCCCGGCCTGGAGCTGGTGGGCGAACAAGGCTCTGGAAAATCCACCGCAGCCGAGGCCCTGCGCCGCGTCATTGATCCCAGCTCCTGCAACCTGCGTGGCGCACCGAAAACCGTGGAGGACATATTCGTCGCAGCAGGTCAAAACCATGTTGTCGCTTATGAGAACGTGTCCCATCTGCCAGGCCCCATGCAAGATGCGCTGTGCATTCTTTCCACGGGCGGCGGTTACAGCAAGCGAATGCTCTACAGCAACGACGACGAGCACGTCATCAACGTGCGCCGCCCCTGGATGCTCAATGGAATTTCCATTGCTGTGACCCAGCAAGACGCGGTGGATCGCGTCATCAGCGTGGAGTGCCCGGTGATCGAAGAACGCCAATCTTCCAGCCTTCAGTGGGACGAGTTCGATAAGGCGCTCCCCGGCATCCTGGGTGGCTTACTCGACACGGCGGCAAAGGCTCTTGGAGTTCTGCCATCCATGAAGCTGCCCCCGGCTGACCGCCCGCGCCTGGTGGAGTTCGCCTTGCTGGGCATGGCAGTGGCTAGTTCAGCAGGACGCAACCCGTCCGAGTTCATGGACAAGTTCAAGGAACTGCGTTCTGAGACTGTGGCGCGGACGTTGGATGCATCGCCAGTGGCTGCTGCCGTGGTGGACATGATCGAAGCAGAACCTGCTGGCATAACCGCCCCCGTCAAAGCCATCCTGACCCGCCTGGAGCGCTACAAGCCAACCGGCGCAGACGCATGGCCGCGCTCCCCCAAGGGCCTGGGCGATGCCCTGCGCCGCGCAGCACCCGCACTGCGCCAAATGGGAATCGAATGCAAGTGCCTGGGCAAAGGTTCGGGCGGCGTGGTGCGCTGGACTGTTCAAAAGAAAGTTCAGGACACAAAGTCCCAAATGTCCCAAGTCCCTGATTTTGACGACCTGGACAAGCTGGAAAACGTGGGACATGGGACTTATGGGACTTGGCAAGGACAAGTTTCTTCGGGCGTGGAGGTGGAAATATGAGCACGGACACCATCATTCGCGCCGCAATGGATGCGGGCGTCGCACTCAAGTTCGTGGACGGCAAGCTCAAGGCCGTGGGGCATGTGGATGCTGTGGCGGCCTGGGCCCCCCGGCTGCGTCAGCACCGTGCTGCGCTGATCGAAGCCCTTGCACCCGCCGCGCCAGAGCCCCCAATCAACCCGGACGCATGGCGCGAACTGGATCGCGCCTACCTGGCGCACCACGTCAATTGCGTTGTCTGCCAGGCCGCAGGACGTGGAAGCCGCTACGCGCGGCGCTGTGGGGCAGGTGCTTCCCTGTGGTCGGCTTACCGCGCAGCGTCATCAACAAACTGAAAGCATCACCATGACCAACTTTGAACACATCACGCAAGTTCTCGAACAAACCATCGACGGCGAGCCCATCCCAACGTTCCGAAGCCCGGCATTTGCGGCGCTGATTGCGGCAGCGAGCGCCATCTCGGCAAGTCCGCAGGACTGCGAAAAATTGGGCCGGTCGTGCTGCCTGATGTTGCTGGATCGCCTTAGCGCATCCATGCACGGCGAGCGCGAAATTCAACTTTTGAAAGACAGTTCCCGTCCTTTGTGCTAGACTTTGCGGCATCGGTCGCAAGAAAAAGTCCCACGGGCTATTTCAAGCACCGCACGATCCGGCATCCCTTCGGGAAGCGCGTATCAAGCCGACTCATTAGTAACGGCTTGGGCGCGCTTTTTTTTCGCCCCAAGCGAACCACCGAAAGAAACACCATGTCGAACTTCGAACAAGACGCCACGCAGTACCCCCGCCAGCAGTGGGAAATCCTTTGCGCCAAACACGGCCTGCCAGACGCCGCCAACATCAAGGGCAGTGGCCTTAACTACGCCACCAACGAGGCCCACGAAGCACGCAAGACGATGCGGCGCGCGGTCAATGCCATCACCGCCAAGCTGCATCCGAACGAGTTCTCAAACGAAGTAACTGCAGGCCTGTCGCACGCAGCGCGCGTAGTTGCGGAAATCAACTCCGGACTCGACCACTTCGAGCAAAAGAGCGAAAACGCACACGGCCTTAAAACCATGCGCAACAGTGCCGACTTTGCGAAGCACTACAAAACAGACGGACACGGCGAGGGCGAGTTCGGCATTCACGACTTCCTGCGCGGCGTGGCGAACCTTCGCTCTACGGGCGCTGTGCAGAACGCGCTGAGCGTGGGCACCGACGCCAGCGGCGGTTACACCGTCCCATCCGTGCTGATGCCCGGCGTGCTGTCCGCGCTGGTTCCTGCATCGAGTCTGCTGACGGCGGGCGCTGGCATCCTGGCGTTGGAGCCGGGCAAGACGTTCACCACCGCAGCCGTGAGCACCATCCCCACCGCCGCCTGGCGCTCTGAGGGTGGCACGCTGGCGACGTCCGACCCGGCGTTCCGCGCAGTCGTCGCAACCCCGCGCTCGCTGGCATTCACGTTCAAGGTTAGCCGCGAACTGCTGGCCGATGGTCAAGGGCTCGAACAGGCTCTTAACCTGGCAATTGCGCAAGCCTTTGCCAAAGAGCTTGATCGCGCTGGACTGCGCGGCACCGGAACGGCACCCGAGCCGCGCGGCATCCTGAACACGGTCGGAATTCAGGCTGTGACCAACGGCGCGAACGGCGCAGCCCTTGCAGGCTTTGCCAACATCTTCAGCGCAACGCAGGCAATCCTGCAGGCTGATGCACCGATGCCCACCGCCGCAATCATGTCCCCCCGCAGCCTGGTCAAACTGGGTGGATTGGCAGACACCACCGGCCAGCCCATCCGAGTCCCCGAGATGCTCAAGGACGTGAAGATGATCGCTACCAGTCAGATACCCAACAACCTGACCGTGGGCACCAGCAGCGACTGCAGCGAAATCTACGTTGGCGACTTCAGCACCTTGCTGTTCGCCATGCGAGAGAACGTGTCGGTTCAACTGCTGCCCGACTTGTACGCCGCAACGGGCGAGATCGGGTTCGCCTGCCACGTCCGCGCCGATGTAATCGTGCAGTACCCGGCAGCGCTGGCAGTTGTTACCGGCGTCAAGGCTTAACGGAAAACACCACGCGGGCGAGAGAGCAAGCCCATACCCCGCGTGGTGAACCCCGGCCCGGATGCTGTCTGGACTGGGAGCTCGCGCAGAGCTTTATGGGAAGGCATGGCGCTGTACGAGAAGCATCAGCGTGAGGTGGATCACCGCAGGCGAAAACGGCTGCGCGGAACTCCACACTATCTAGCAGCAAGACACCGCGCCCACTGGCTAAGGGGTGGGGGCACGGTCAAAACGTACACCCTGCCAATATGTAAACCGGCATGTTCATGTTGATTTAACGCTAACGCACAACTTCCCGCGCATACACCCGCACGCACGCGAGAGAGGCGACACCATGCACCAGACACACCCACCGAGGCCACTAGCCGGGCCGCTGCGGGCTCGAATTAATCGGCTGGCACATTCACACGCCATGCACCATGAGGCACGCCTAAAGGCTTCGCTACTGGAGCAGATACAGACCGCCCGCGATGGTGGCGCATCGTTCGATGAGCTGGCAGCGATGGTGACCGCGATGGAAGCCCGCCTTGATGGGTAGGGGCCGGGTCAAACTCTGCAACCCTCAAACCGGCGACACCCCATTGCTTCCCATTCGCAGAAAAAATCGGGTATGGAAAAACAATCAAGTTCGACCGGCTGGGGAGGCCGCCGCAAAGGCGCTGGAAGGCCCCCAGGCTCGCGTAACAAGCCCCGCCTGATACACGGCCTGCCTGAGACTAGCGACCCCGCTGCATGGCTGCTGGCGCTGGTGAACCATACCGCCGCACCGCTGCGCCTGCGTGTGAATGCTGCAAAGGCTCTGCTGCCCTACACGCAAAGTCAGATTTGAAATCTGATAAAGATTGCATCGCGCCCGCGCCCGCGCCTGCAACTGCAGACCGTCAGAGCATTTTGGCGCAGACGGGTGCAATCTCACGTTGCACCCTTCCGCGTTTGAAATGCGGAAGCGTGAAGCCCCGCGGCGGGGGACTTTTCTTTTGTCTGGCGCTGGGCAGGTTTACGAAGTGCTTTTCCGCACGTTTTCCGTACCCGGAAACAAAAATGCCCACTTGTTAGTGGGCACTTCGCTGCAAGCCCTGGTAAATGCTTGCAATTTTGGTAGGCGCGATTGGACTCGAACCAACGACCCCCACCATGTCAAGGTGGTGCTCTAACCAGCTGAGCTACGCGCCTGTCGTTGTTTAGACAGCGATTATAGCCATAAAAATCAGCCTGTTTGCCGGGTCCTTCAACAAATCATGAACAGAGTTCCACCGGAATTCGCGGATACCGGCACGCAACTCAGCGCCGCCGTGCAGCGCGCACCCCGGCAACGCTGGCCACAATGCCCAGCACCTTGTTCAGCCGCCCGGAATCGGCAACCTCGACGGTGAAGGTCATCCAGGCCGTGCCCTTGACCGACTGGGTCTGCACGCCGATGACGTTGGTCTTTTCCCGGGCAAACACTTCAGAGATGTCGCGCAGCAGCCCCTGGCGATCGGTCGCCTCCACCGCCACGTCCACGGGATACATCGCAGCACCCACCGTGGCTTTGGGCGCACCCCATGCAACCTCGATCACCCGTTCGCTGCTGCGCGCCGCCATCTCCCGGAAATTGCTGCAGTCTGCCCGGTGCACGCTCACGCCCTTGCCCCGGGTGACAAAGCCGCGGATATCGTCGGGTGGCGCAGGCTTGCAGCACTTGGCCAGCTGGGTCATGAGGGAGTCGATCCCCACCACCAGCACGCCGCCCTTGGGGGCGGCATCGTTGGTGCGGGTCTTTTTCAGCAACAGGTAATCGTCGGGTTGCAGTACCGGCTCTGGCGGGCGCAAAAGGGTTTCGATGCTGCGCAGTGAAAACTCGTCCTTGCCCACCACTTCGAACAGCGCGTCGGCCGACTTGAACCCCAGCTGCACCGCCAGGTCGTCCAGCTTCATGGCGGTCTTGCCTTCGCGCTGCAGCAGCTTTTCAACCGCCTCGCGTCCCCGGGCCACCGTTTCGTGGGTGGCCTGGGCATTGAACCAGGCACGCACCTTGGCCTTGGCCCGGTTGCTGGTGAGGTAGCCCAGCTCGGCATTGAGCCAGTCGCGCGAGGGGCGGCCTTCCTTGACGGTGGTGATTTCCACGGTCTGGCCGTTCTGCAGCGGCGTGTTGAGCGGCACCATGGCACCGTCCACCTTGGCGCCGCGGCACCGATGGCCGAGGCTCGTGTGCACGGCATAGGCGAAGTCCACGGGTGTGGCCCCCTGGGGCAAATCCACCACGGCGGCTTCGGGGGTCAGCACGTAGATGCGGTCGTCAAACAGGCCCCGGTTTTGCACCGCTCCGGCAAGGTCGCGCTCCCAGGCCAGCAACTGGCGCAGCACCGCGATCTTGGCGTCGTATTCGCCACTGGCCGATACGCCCGCATAGCCCTTGCTGCCCGCCTCCTTGTAGGCCCAGTGCGCCGCCACGCCGTGCTCGGCGTGGTCGTGCATGGCCTGGGTGCGGATCTGGATCTCGATCGGTTTGCCGGCAGCGTCGCGCACGATGGTGTGCAGCGACTGGTAGCCATTGGGTTTGGGGCGCGCGATGTAGTCGTCGAACTCTTCCACGATGGGCGTGAACTGCTCGTGCACCCAGCTCAGGGCGGCATAGCAGTCCTTGACCGATGGCACCACCACGCGCAGCGCCCGGATGTCCAGCACCTGGTCGAAATTGAGCGACTTGCCGCGCATCTTCTTGACGATGCTGTAGATATGCTTGGGTCGCCCCTGCACGCTGGCACTGATGCTGCGCGCGCGCAGGTCGGACTCCAGCCGCGTACGCAGCTGTTCCATGTAGACCTCGCGCTCCCCACGCTTTTCGTCCAGCAGGCGGGCTACTTCCTTGTAGGTATCGGGCTCGAGAAACCGGAACGACAGGTCCTCGAGCTCCCATTTCACTTGCCAGATGCCCAGCCGGTTGGCCAGCGGTGCAAACACCTGCAGCGATTCGCGCGCCAGGCTGGGCGACACGGGGCGCTTGCTGGCGGCATGGAACCGCAGTGTCTGCAGTCGGGATGCCAGGCGCAGCATGACCACGCGCAGGTCGCGCGAGAACGCCAGCAGCATCTTGCGCACGTTCTCGGTCTGCACCGCCGGGTCGTCCAGTTGCTGGGCCCCACGCGCCTGGCGCTGCACACGCATGAGCTTGGTGGTTTCCACCGCCAGGGCCGCAAAGTTGTCGCCAAAGGCCTTGGCGATCACCTCCTGGGGCTTGTTCAGGTGTCCGCAGGCATACACCAGGTAGCTGGCCGCCTGCATGGCCTCTGATCCGCCAATGACCTTGAGGATGGCGGCCACGGCGTCCGCATGGGCCAGCGTGTTTTCACCGGAGTCGAGCGTCTCGCCCGCCATGAGGGGCTCGGCAAAGGCGCGCGCCCGCGCCAGGGCATTGACCTGCTCAGGCAATGTATGGGCCGTTGCGGCAATGAGCTGCGGCAAGGTGTCGGCGGTGGAGGCCTGCACAGCGGCGACAGGCGGGTGCGTTTTCATGCGGCCACCACCTCTTCCGGTGCCAGGAGAAAGTCGGTGACGGCCGTCACCTGGTCTCGCGCCATCAAGGTGGGGGCGTGCCCCACGCCCTCGAACTCCACCAGCTTCGCCTTCGGCCCGCGCCGCGCCATGGCCTGTGCGGTTTCTGGCGCCAGCAGGTCGGACTGTGCGCCGCGCAGCAGCAACGTACGCGCCTGGATGCGGTCATACAGCTGCCACAGCTGCCGTGCCCCGGCGGCAGAGGCCTCGGGCGTCATGGCTCCAAAGGACTGCGCGATGGCGGGATCGTAATGCAGCGCCAGGCCACCGGTCGGCAAGGCACGCACCATGGGCCGCGACAGCTCCAGCCATTGCGCAGCGGTGTGCGGGCCAAAGCTCGACGAAATCGCCCACATGGCATCGGCCGCCTGCTGCAGCGAATCAAAACGGACGGGAGCCCCCAGGTACTGGCCGATGCGCTGCAAGGCATCCCATTCGATGGCAGGGCCGACATCATTGAGCACCAGCCGGCGCACCGGCACGGCCAGCGGCCACAGGCTCCCCACACCGGTGGCGGGTCTGTCTGCGCAGGTGGGCTCATCGGCCACGCCCAGCCCGGGCTGGCCGCACAGGGCCATGCCGATCAGGCCGCCCATGCTCGTGCCCACCCAGTCCAGCGTCTGCACCGGGGCCTGCCGCTGCAAGTGGCCCAGCAAGGCCAGCATGTCGGCGGCGTACTGGGGAATCTGGTAGCCAGCGGGATCGTCCAGCCAGTCGCTCTGGCCGCGGCCGACCACGTCTGGGCAAATGACCCGGGCGTGGCGGCTGAGCGCGCGCGCCAGGGTGTCGAAATCCCGCCCCTGGCGCGTGAGGCCATGCACGCACACCACCACATGCGGATGGGCCGGATGGCCGGTGCTGTTCCACTCCCAGTACGCCATGCGATGCTGCGCTTGCGGGCTGGCCAGCGCACGCCCATGAGGGCCCGCCTCGGAGGCAGCGCCAGGGCACAGTACGTAGTTCAGCGTAGGTTCAATCATGGGTGCGGGATCTGGCGACAGCGTTCGATAATTGCTGCGTTGCATCGTAATTCATTCGGAGAGACTCCCATGCTCAAAGGCAAAACCGCACTCGTTACCGGCTCCACCAGTGGCATCGGCCTGGGCATCGCCAAAGCCCTGGCCCGCCAGGGCGCCAACATCGTGCTCAATGGTTTTGGCGACGTGGACGGCCCGCGTGCCGAGGTGCTGGCGGCCGGTCAGGCGACAGGTGCCCAGGTGGCCTACCACGGCGCCGACATGAGTCGTGCGGCCGATATCGAAGACATGATGAAGTACAGCGCCGCGCAGTTCGGGCGCGTGGACATCCTCGTGAACAATGCCGGCATCCAGCATGTGGCCAGCATCCAGGATTTTCCGGTGGAGCGCTGGGACGCCATCATCGCCATCAACCTGACCAGCGCCTTTCATACCTCCCGCCTGGCCCTGCCCGCCATGCAGGCGGCCAACTGGGGCCGTATCATCAACGTGGCCTCGGTGCACGGGCTGGTGGGCTCGGCGCAAAAATCGGCCTATGTCGCGGCCAAGCATGGCATCGTGGGACTGACCAAGGTGACGGCGCTCGAAAATGCCGCTTCCGGCATCACCTGCAACGCCATCTGCCCCGGCTGGGTGCTGACGCCGCTGGTGCAAAAGCAGGTGGACGCCAAGGCCACAGAACGCGGCATCTCGAACGACGAAGCCAAGCGGCTGCTGCTGGGCGAAAAAGAGCCGTCCATGCAGTTCACCACACCCGAGGAACTGGGCGAGCTGGCCGTTTTCTTCTGCTCCCCCGCCGCCAACAACGTGCGCGGCGTGGCCTGGAACATGGACGGCGGCTGGGCGGCACAGTAAGAGCCTTATATGGACGCCCCGAATAAGCCAAGCCCTCACTCACTGAAGTCAAGACAGTAAAGATTGCACCCGTATATCCGGACTTTCTGTGGCGCCAGCCACGGTCCCTGATGGGAGTCGCTGGTGAATGTCCTATCGGTTCAGCGCACTCGAAGT